>JASFWU010000063.1:0-10861 GCA_050049035.1 Akkermansiaceae bacterium
GTATCGATGTGGGTCATGCCACCGGCCATGTAGAGGTAGATGACGTTTTTGGCTTTCCCGTTTGATCTCGCGATCGCTTCGGCAGCTTCGGCGGAAGAGAACCAGGAGGCCGAGGCACCACCCAGAGTCACCCCGAAGGCGGTGCGGGCGGTGTTGGCCAGGAAGTCGCGGCGGGAGGAATCGTCGAGTTGATTGAAGGGGTTCATTGGACAAAGAGGAAACGGTTGGAGGTGAGAATCGCGCGAGCGAAGGTGATGGTGGATTCGGTGGTTTTGACTTCAGGAAGGAAGGCCTTCTTCTCGTCTTTGGTGGGGTAAGCCGAGTAGAGGCTGAGGAAGAGATGATCGAGTCGCTTGGCTGGAGAATCGATGGCGTTGAGCGAGCGGGCGAAAGCATTCTTCTTGTTGGTGAGAAGGCTGGTCTCGAGACCGTTGAGAAGACGCAGGGTCTGGGGAACGGTCGCTTCGGTGTGAGCCGACGAGGGACTCTCGGCATCCGACCCGCCAAACTCGGCGATGAGGGACCCGCCGCGGGCGGGAACGGGGAGCTCGGAAGCACGCATCCGGTATTCGGGGTGATCCGGACGACCGGCGCGGACGCGGCGCATGAGAGCGGTGCTGGCCATTTGCGTGGCTTCGCTTTGTCCGGCAATCTGGCCGGCCTGATACTTCTTGCCGTATTTGCGTTGGACGTCACGAATCTCCAGGAAGATCTCGCGCGCTCTTTCCATGTTTCCGTTGTTCCGGGCGGTCTGCGCTTTGGTGCGGAGAAGGGAGAGTTCCTTTTGAAGGGTGCGGCGTTTCTTTTCGGCTTCGTTGACCGCGACGCTGATTTCCTTGAGCTGTTCCTTGGTGGTGCCCATCAGGTAGTCGAAGGATTCGACGTAGTCATTCCAGCTCTCTTCCATGGCTCCGTTGGTATTGGAGTCCACATTGCCGGATGCCAAAGTGATGAAGGAATCGCGAAGTTCTTCGGCACTGAGGCGGCGGAGCACGGGACCGCGGAAGTCGAAGGAAAAGCCTTGGGCCGGTTCCTCGACGGTTACCTCGCGTTGGAAAAGGCGGGTGTGGTAAAGGATGCGCAGAAATTGCTTCAGGTCATATTCCGAAGCGAGCATGGCTTTTTCAAGAAGGTCAACGAGCTCGGGATAAAGTGGATCGGGCGAGTTGCTCCAGTCGCTCGGGTTGGCAACAAGGCCGTATCCGAAGGCATACTTCCACATGCGGTTGGCAATAACCTTGGTGAAGTAGGGATTCTTCGGTGACGTGACCCACTTCGCAAAGTAGTCGCGACGTTTCTCAGCGGGGACATCCTTGGCTTCGAGGCCGAAGAGGAAGCCGGGTTTCACGACGTCGCCTGGTTTGCCGTCCTCGTATTGATAATCCTTGGGGAGCTTGAGCTGTTTGCCGGGAGTTTCGCTGATGGCGTTTCGCTGATGATAGCGCATCACCGTGCCGAGCGAGCGGGCTTCGGCCTTCATCGAGTTGGCCTTTTTCTTCATCTCGGCGAAATACTTGCGCCGCTCTTCTTTGGTCATCTTGGCGATGCGCTTCTTGGGCATTTCGCGTTGTTTGCCAACACCCATCGCTTCCCTGATTTTCTCGCGTCCTTCGTCGAAGCGGTACTCGGTGCCTCCGAGGAAGGCTGCCAGCTGGTAATACTCCATCTGGGTGGTGTCATCGAAGGGATGATCGTGACACTGGGCGCATCCGATTTGCTGGCCCAGGAAGACCTCGACGGTGTTGCTGATGTTGTCGAGGAGCATCCCGCGATCACGGAGGTAGTATCCCACGGCTGGATTGCGGGCGGCGTGGCCATCGGAAGAGAGCATCGCCTCAACCATTTTGTCGTAAGGCACATTGGTATCGACGGCTTTCCGGAGCCAAACGTGCCAACCCAATCCGTGGCTTTCTTCCTGGGTTTTCAGGCGGAGAAGGTCGCTCCAGAAATTGAAAAGCCGTGAGTTGAAGCCAGGGGACTCTACGAGCGAATCGACCAAACGGGTCCGTTTGTTCTCATCAGTGGAATCCAGGAAGGCGCGGGCTTCGTCGTGGGTCGGAAGGCGGCCGATGATATTGAGGTAACTCCGGCGAAGGAAGGTCGAGTCGTCGACGACCGGATTCGGAGTGAGCTTCTGGGCCTTCTGGCCGGCCACAAGAACCTGGTCGATTTCCCGGGCGGTGTTGCGAACCACTTCGAGGGGAAGGGTCTTCGCGGTGGCGGCGGCCACGGTGAGGATCAAGGGAAGGGTGAATTTCATGATGCAGGGCGGATTAGTAGAGGAGAGCGACGATTTCTTCGTCGGAAAGCAGGGTGGGATCCTCGGCGGCCCTGGAAAGGAGTTCCTGGGCGAGGCTGTCTTCAAGATTTTCCCAGTCTTCGCTGGTGGGTTGGTCGACTTCGACGACCGGAGCGGTCACTGGTGCCGGATCGTTGTTGGGAAGGGAAACGACGATGGCAATGGCAGCGAGGGCAGTCGCCGCAGTCGCAATCATGGGCTTCGGAGCAAAAATGGCTTTCCACCACGGGGTGCGGGTCTCGGATTCAAGACGAAGTCGACGCAGGGTGTCGTCCGCAAAACGAGGCGAAACTTCGGCTGGACTGGCTTCGTCGAGGAGATTCCAGACCGCGTCGTTCTCAATGCCGGGGTCAAAATCCGGGAGGGAACTTGGAGTTTTTCGAGGGGAGGAGCTCATGGTGCGTTTCGTTCAGGAAAGGAAACACGCCAAATCGCAAAAAGTTGCAGAGAAAGATGAATGGGAGATGAATTTTCGCCTTCTCACGACCCCGGCTTCAGGAGTTTTTGGGTTCCGGGCTCGTATTCGAGCGCCCAGTCGATCATCGCCTGAAGGGCGGGCCGGAGGGCCTGACCCTTGGGAGTGAGGGAATAGGCGAGGCGTTTGGCTCCTTCCGACACCGGTTTTTTCTCGATCAGGCCGTGTTCGGTGAGTTTTTGAAGCCGGTCGGTGAGGATGTTGGTCGGAATCCCTTCCGGTGACGCCATGAATTCCTTGAAGCGCGACCTTCCAAGGAAGAGGTCGCGGATCACGAGGAGGGACCATTTGTCCCCGAGAATTTCGAGAATTCGGGAAACAGGGCAGGGCGACCGCCAATCATCGGGAACAGGTGCTCGAGACATCTTTCGAATGAAGCATATTTTTACTTGCTAAAAACAACTAAAAAAGTTGCATATTGCAAGTAATGAAAGATGACGTGACATTAGACGCTCCCGGAGCGGGATTGCCCGGGATTGAATCGTGGGTGGCGAGATTGGTTTTTCCCCTGGTAGGAAAACTTCGTTCGCCCAAGGCCTTTGCCCGATTGTTTGAAAAGGAGAGCGAGCTCATCCTCGACCTTGTGAAAGGAATGGATGAAGCAACCGGATCGAAAAGGGTGTTGATCAACCGCATTCGTGGGATTGAAGACAGCAGCCGCCAGTGGTCCATTTTCATGACTCTCGAGCATCTCGCAGTCGTGAACCACGGGATTGCTCGGACGATCGAAAGCCTGCGACAGGGGAAGGCTCCGAATCTGAAAGTCAGAATCGAGGATGTGAAACCCGATCCAGGTGCGGGGCCCGAGACGGTTGAGAAGTTTGTCGAGTCGCTCGAGCCAATCCGCAAGGCGGGAGAAGGGATCGAAAAAGTGCAGACCCGAATTGGGCATAAGCATCCCTGGTTTGGCGAGATCTCAGCCCGCCAGTGGTATGCGCTTTCGGCCGCTCACCTGGGGATTCACCGTCGTCAGATCGAATTGATCATCGAGGGCTTGGGCTAAGCCATGAGCTACTTCGCCCGTTCATCACCCCAAAGCAGAACGTGGAGACGGGGGCTGAAGCGATAGCCTTCGTCGCGACAAATGTCGGCCAGCCAGAGAGAGCGATCGCGAAGGGTTTGCGGGTCGCGGCCTTCGGGCATGAGGAAGATCTTGTGGCCTGGGATTTGAAAATCCGACTGAAGAGCACGGACTTCCTCAAGGTCGTTTCGGTTGCAGACCACGAATTTGAAAGCAGCCTTTTGGAGCTGACTGAAAAGACCAAGGGCCTCCGGATGAATGCGGGTCTTCTCCTCCATTCCTGAGTTGGAAAGCTTGGGTGAGACGTTGAACTGGGTCGGGATGGAAATGAAGTCGTCACTTGGAATCCGCGTTCCGTTGGTCTCGACCTCGATGAAAGGCATCCCGGGGAGGAGTCCGGTGAGCTCGAGGAGTCCGTCCTGTTGCAGAAGCGGTTCTCCACCGGTGAGGATAAGGCGGTCGCAGTGGTGTTTGGTAATCAGCGGAGCGAGCTCTGCCGGAGCCAGCTCAACGATCTGCTCGTCCTTCGAGAATTTGACATCGTCCTGATGAGACCAGGGCGTGTTTTCCCAATTCCAGGTGTAGGGCGTATCGCACCAATGACAGTGAAGGTTGCAGAGCGACAGGCGGAGAAAAACCGCCGGCGCTCCAAGCGAGGGGCCTTCTCCTTGAAGGGTATGAAAGATCTCCGGTGATCCGTCTGGAAGGCGGGCAACTTTCATGGCTGAAGACCTGAACCAACGACCAGGCTTTTTGGGCTAGGAATCGAGTAGGCTATAGCGCTTGAGTAGGCTCCGCAGTTTGGTCGTCTGTTCCTCGCTAAGGTTGACCAGAGGGAGGCGAAGTTCGTCGGTGCAGTGGCCTTGCATGGCGACCGCCGACTTGATCGGAACGGGATTGGTGTCGAGGCCCATTAGTCCGGAAAGGAGCGGGTAGTAGCGCTTCTGGAGTTCCAGGGCCTCGTCGAACCTGCCCTCCAGGCAACGACTGACCAGGCTGACCATGACTTCCGGGATGAGGTTTGAGGCCACACTGACCAAGCCAACCGCCCCGCATGACATGAAGGGGAGGGTGAGGGGATCATCGCCCGAGAGAATCTGGAAATCCTCAGGAACCGCTTGAACGAGTTGATTGATACGGTCGACCGAGCCACCGGCTTCCTTGTTGGCCACCACGTTCGGGCAGTCGTTTGCAAGCCGCGCAATGGTCTCGATGCTGATTTCAATGACCGATCGTCCGGGAATTGAATAGAGCATGAGAGGCAGGTCGGTGCTGGCGGCGATGGCCTTGTAGTGCTGGTAGAGTCCTTCCTGCGAGGGCTTGTTGTAATAGGGGCAAACCTGAAGCGAGGCGTCGGCTCCGGCCGACTGGGCTGCTTCGGTCAGGTGAATCGCTTCGAGAGTAGAGTTGGCTCCGCTCCCCGCGACCACCAGGGTTCGTTTGTCGGCGAACTCGACGGCGGTGCGGATGACTTCGAGATGCTCGTTGGCATCGAGGGTGGGGGACTCGCCGGTCGTGCCCACCGGAACAATCCCGGTGACGCCGGCCGCGACTTGCCGGTCGATGAGGGTCTTGAAGGCTTCGTGGTCGAGCGATCCGTCGCGAAAAGGAGTGATGAGGGCGGTAAAGGTGCCGGCGAACATGCGAGCTACTTAGGGAGAAATTTCCGAAAGGTCTAGAGCAGGCCTCGGAAAAAAGCGGGGACCGATGGAATCCGTTCAGGACTTCCAGTTGAGAGCGCCCTTTTTCAAGGCGTAAACATAGGCGAGGGTGAGGAGTCCGGCGAAGCCCGCCATGCTCCAAAGCACCATGGCATTTTCACGCACGAGATCGGCAAAGCTCACCGCCCATGGATACATGAAAACCACCTCGATGTCGAAAATGACGAAGAGCATCGCCACGAGATAAAACTTCACGCTGAAACGAGGAGCGCCGTCACCAATCGGAAGCATCCCGCATTCGTAAGGCGTTTCCTTCGTCTCGTTGTGTTTGCCCCTCTTTCCGAGAAGGACGCTGAGGCCGAGGGCGGTTGCCGCGAATCCGATGGCGGCGAGGGCTTGCAGGATGACCGGAAGGTAGTCGGAAAGCATGGAATGAGAAGCTGGTGTGGGTGACTGACGCGAGAGCGTAATGGAGGATGCCGGAAAAGCAATGACCCGCGTCTCGCGACGCGGGTCATTAAAGGGTTGGTGACTGGGAAATCCAGTCTTAGTTCATGCGATTTTCAATTTCAGCAATGAAGATCTAAGCTTCCTGCTGAGCGAGATTGTCGCTGTGCGCTTCCTGAATGCGCTCGAGTCCACGGTATTCCTTGCCATCTTTTTCCACAAGCCCGCGGGTTACCAGATTCTGCAGTTTTTCATAGGCGCGGAGACGAAGCATTTCCTCGCCACCACTCACTGCATTACGCTCCTTAAGTCTCTCGTAGACGTCCTCGAAAAGCTCATTGAAGCCAAAGAGTTTCGGATCCGAACCCAGAACATTCACCAGTTCATCGGTGACATGATCAGGGAGTCGACGAGAGAAACGCGTCCGTTTAGTAGTTGCCATAACAAGGCGAAGGTAGCAGGGAATGGCGACAAAAGCGACTGAAAAAAGGAGGAAAGGATGTGAAATTTTAAGATTTTGTAAATAAATAAGTTAAGAAAAGTTAACAACATCGCTCATGAGCCAGATGAAATCAAGAGTTCGGCGTTGAGTTTTTTGGAGATTTTCTTAAATCCCACTCATGATTGCTCGCTTGAAAGGGGAGATCTGGGAGGCTCTGCCCGGCCGCCTGGTGGTAGGGACCGGAGGGGTGGGATACCTCGTCCATCTGCCACTCTCGGTTTACGACCGTATCAACCCCTTGGAAGGCGATTCGGTTGACCTGAGAATTTACCAGCACGTCCGGGAGAACTCGCTGACGCTTTACGGCTTCTCGCGGGACGAGGAAAAGGATCTCTTCATGCTGCTGATCGACCGCGTGAGCGGGATTGGCCCAGCGATGGCTCTTGCGGTTCTGGGAGGATTGCCGGTGGAGGGATTCAAGCAAGCGGTGGTGCAAGGAGACGCCACCGCCATTTCCGGGGTGAAGGGAATCGGGAAGAAAACGGCCGAACGGATCATTTTGGAACTCAAGGACAAGGTGGGCGTGGTCGAGACCTGGGAACCGGGACCGGAACGAACCGATTCAGCCCGTGATGCCGAGATGGGGCTGATGGCTCTCGGCTTCAAGCAGGCCGAGGCAAGAAAAGCGATCGACCGGGTGCTCAAGGAAAACCCGAGTGCCGAAAGCGCGGAGCTGATCCGATTGGGGCTGCGAGGGGGGTGAGATCTGAGATTTGAAATTTGAACACGAACGTTGAACTCTCAAGATTCAGCCTTTTTCAAGAAGTGCGGGAATCTCGCTGAGTGAGGTGGCGGTCAGGGGGCTGTTTTGGGCCACCTTGGGGCGGCTCACGAATCCGAGATAGCCGATGAACTGATCGACGAGGGGAGCAGTTTCCAGATCGCTGACGCCATCGCCCACCATGACGATGGTTTCGGGTGAAAACTCCTTCTTGAGGGCTTCAATGATCTCGGGTTTCCCGCCGCTGCGCGTGGTGGGGTAGCTCTCATCGAAGCCAGTGTAGCTTCCGTCTTGGTCGAAATGGAGAGGAACGGCCTCGATTCGCGAAATCCCGAGATCGTGGGCGAGAGGTTCGATGCAGGGGGCGAAGCCACCTGAAATGATGAGGCAGGTCCAGCCGTCCCTTTGAAGGGTGGCGATGGTCTCGCGGGCCGCGGGTTCGATGGTCTCGAGATAAAGTCGGCCAATCTGCAGGCACTGCTCACGGGTCGGTCTGATGAGTTCGAGGCGGCGTCCAAAGACTTCCTCGACAGCAATCTCACCGTTCATGGCCTGATTGGTCGACTCTTCCACTTGCTGAAAAATCTCCGGTCCGGCGAGTCGGGCGAGTTCATCGACTCCTTCGATGGATGAAAGGGTGGAGTCGCAATCAAAGGCGATGATTTTGGTCATGGAATTCAGGAGATGTGGACGCGGGTGCCAATGGGAGCGAGATCGAAGAGCTGCAGCATGTCGCGGTTGCGAAGGCGGATGCAACCGTGGGAGGCCGGAGTGCCGATCGCCGACTCTGCATTGGTGCCATGGAAGTAGATGTAACGCGAATAGGTGTTGGCGTTTTCAGGATCAAGTCCGTGCAGCCACAGAATGCGGGTGAGGATGCCGTCTTCGCAGTCCTCCCCCTGCCAAATCGCGCCCGGGCGTCGTCCTCGAAAGGTGGTGCGGATCGGCGCTCCTTCCCCGATACGTTCCCGGACGAGGAATTGGCCTGTGGGTGTTTTGTAGGAATTCTCCTCAAAACCGGGACCGTTCGCGGCCGTGGAAACCGGTGCCTGGAAAAGCGTGATCTCTCCGTCCGTCACTTGGAGCGATTGCGATTCCAGGGAGACTTCGATGGAGATCTGGGACTCCGGGAGTTTCATCTTTGGAAGCGAATCAAACCAACTGCGGTTCGGCCGGGCGTGATTCGTCCGACTCGGGTGCTTCGAGGTCGCGGTTGGGCTCCTGGGGTTTCATGCCGAGGCGGTCGATGAGCGCGAGGTCTTTTTCGATCGCCGGGTTTTTGGCGGTTAGGAGTTTGTCTCCGTAGAAAATCGAATTGGCTCCGGCAAAAAAGCAGAGGGTCTGCGATTCTTCGGAAAGCTGGGTGCGTCCAGCGGACAAGCGGACTTTGGCTTTGGGAACTGCGAGGCGGGCGAGAGCAATGATGCGAACGAGCTCGAAGACATCGACGCCGGTTTGCTCGGCCAGCGGAGTGCCGGGCATGGGCATGAGGGAATTGATGGGGACGGACTCGGGCTGGGGATTGAAGGAGGAAATCACTTCGAGCATCTTGAGGCGGTCTTCGGTCGTTTCCCCGAGTCCGAGAATGCCACCGCAGCAGATCGACATTCCGGCATCCTGGGCGTGACGGATGGTATTGAGCCGGTCCTGAAAGGTGTGGGTGGTGACGATGCTGGGATAGTGCTCCGGGGAAGTGTCGATGTTGTGATTGTAGGCTGTGACCCCGGCCTCCTTGAGCTGCTTGGCTTCGGATGGTCCAAGTTCGCCCAGCGTGACGCAGACTTCCATCCCGAGCTCCGAGACGTCGTGGATGATATCGAGAACTTGTTCGAAGCGCTTGGTTCCTTCACGCACCCCGCGCCAGGCTGCGCCCATGCAGAATCGGGTGGATCCACTCTCCCGGGCAGCCTTGGCTCGCTCCATGATGTCGCATTTCTCCATCAGGCGCTCGGCATCGACCCCGCTCTTGTATCGGGCTGATTGGGCGCAATAGGAACAGTCCTCCGAGCAGCCGCCGGTTTTGATGGAAAGGAGGGTGCACAGTTGGACTTCGGCGGCTGGCCAGTTTTCTTCGTGAACCTGGCGGGAGCGCTGGATGAGGTCGAAGAGGGGAAGTTGGTAGAGATCGTGGAGTTCCTGGTAGGTCATGGCGTGGTGTGAAAGTGATGGCGGGAGAGCTGGTCAGCGGACCCAGCTTCCTGAAACGGTGGGGAGTTTTCCCTTCGTGAGGGCGGCATAGTCGGTTTTTCCTTTGGCACCAACGAGGGTGTTTCCGATTTTCCGTCTCCAAACGGCCGACATGCTTTCGCCGGTATGGCATCCCCAGCTCTGGCAGTTGGCATTCTTGGCAAAAGCCCGACGGTTGATTTTGCCAAGGTCTCTTTCATGAATCCAAGCCTGGCTTACCGCCATGATGTCACTGCCGTAGTCGAGCATGAAACAATGGCGGTTGGAGTGCCCGAAGAAGTCAAAGGAGGTGATGTTCTTTTGGCTGTTAATGGCGCGAATGGCCTGGTCGCCCGAGCTGATCCAGATGAGCCGGGCTTTGCGTTTGGAGGCCTGCTGGGCAATCCAGGTGGTGTAAGGTTTTCGGTCCTCCCGTCCTCGGAGAACGTAACTAGGCTTGTAGACGATCCAGGTGATCGGAGAGTTGGCACCGTAGGATTTTCGGATCTCATCCATTCGCATCGTGGAAGCCCTCACGAAATTGGCCCACCAACGGTCGTGGCGGCTTCGCTCAATGCGTAGGTTTTCCCACTTGCGGAGAGCCGGGCCGCCGCAAAGGATGACATGCTGGCGGGCTTGCAATGGCCCGGACGTCAGTAAAACGAGTGCGAGGAGGAGGAATCGCATGCCCGGAAGGTGACCGGACAACGAAAGGAGATCAAGGCCGGAGCATGCCTGGTTTCAGACAAGGGGCATGTCCACTTGCGGTGGAAGACGGAATTTGCGAGGGTTTGTCCATGAAGAAGATTCTTGCGATGACTTCGGCATTGATCCTTTCACTGGCGTCTTCTCAGGCGCGCACCTGGACTTCATCCGACGGACGGACCCTCGAGGGAGACCTGGTTCGGGTGGAAGGCGAGATTGCGATCATCAAAGTGAAGGGGAAGAGTCTTCGCATTCCCTTCAGCAAGCTGTCCGAGAAGGATGTCGCCTTTTTGAAGGAACAGGCCGAAAAGGCCAAAGTGGGCACCAACCGGCTGTTTGGCCTCGAGCTCAAGTCGGGGACTTTTCTTGATTTTCAGGACTCCCTCAAGGAGCCGATGCAAAAGCTGCTTGCGGCCAAGGACTTTGCGCCCACCAAAATCAAGGTTCGCATGTCGATCCCCCAGGGATTTGACCCTCTGAAGCCGCAAAAGGTGCTCTGGATGGTGGGGAGCTTCGATAACTCAGCCGAAATCAAGCTCGGGAACATCGGGGTTTTCGATCGTGGTGAGTCGGCCCTCGAGAAAGGTTGGATCATCATCGCGGCCGACACCAACATGGGGAATCCACGGCGCAGTGAGAAAAAGACCAGCGAAGGTGATGCCGAGTTCCACTATTTTCTCATCAACGAGCTGGAAAAAGCGTGGCCCGAAGTGCGCCGCTGGAAGCACGCTTGCGCCGGACATTCCACCGGAGCTGAGGCAACTTTCTTTCGGGTCGCCCAATTACTCAAGGCAGATGTCAACGTAGTGGGTGGCTTTTTCAGTGGATGCCAAAAGGGCATGACCCGCATGGCGAGTAGTGAGT
>JASFWU010000131.1:0-7209 GCA_050049035.1 Akkermansiaceae bacterium
GAGTGTCGTTTGAGCTCTCGACAGTGGTCCAAGGTCAAGGCCTTTCAAAGCACGGGCGACAATGATGGCTTGGTAAAACCCTCGGACATCAAGCGGGTAAGCGAGGAACTCAAAAGAGGGGGAGTGAAGCAGATTGTCGCCAAGACTTTTCCCGGGAATCACACCATGAGTGACGACCTTTTCAAGGAAGCGCTCGACTGGTTTGAAAAAGAGGAAGCCCAGTAAGAAGGAAAAGTCAGCTTTTCGCTTTGCCGTCCGGCAGGAAGACCGTAACAGGGGGTTGCAATGGCTCATCAACCTGTCGTTTTGATCATCCGTGATGGCTGGGGTGTGAACCCCGGGGGCAAGGAAACCGCTGAAAAGGACGGAAACGCCGTCGAGTTGGCAGACACTCCGTTTCACGATGAGATGGAGGGCAGGTATCCCAAAGGGCTTGTTTCGGCCTCTGGAATGGACGTTGGTCTACCCGATGGACAGATGGGAAACTCCGAAGTGGGGCATTTGAATCTCGGTGCCGGACGGGTCGTCTATCAGGATCTCACCCGCATCAACAAGGCCATCGCAGACGACACTCTCAAGGACAACGAGGTCATCAAGGAGGCCTTTGCCAAAGCCGCGGGCAAGCGGTTGCACTTCATCGGCCTGGTCTCCGATGGGGGAGTGCACAGCCATCAGGATCAGTTGATTGCCATGGCCAAAGCGGCCAATGAGGCGGGCTGCGAGGATGTCATGGTCCACGCCATCACCGACGGGCGCGATACCTCGCCGACCGGAGGAGAAGGCTACCTCGAATATGTCGAAGACGAGCTCGCCAAATGCGGAGCCAAGGTCGCCACCGTGATCGGTCGTTATTACGCGATGGACCGGGACAAGCGATGGGAGCGCACCAAGCTGGCGTGGGATGCCATCGTGCACGGACAGGGAGAAAAGTGCGAGATTCTCGCCAGCGAAGCAATCGCAGCACAATACGCCCAGGAAAAGACCGACGAATTTCTCTCGCCCATGATTTTCTTCGGCCACGAGACCCAGCGGGTCAACGACGGCGATGTCGTGGTGTTCTTTAACTTCCGCGCCGACCGGGCCCGCCAGCTTTCCGAGGTGTTCCTGAGCGATGGTTCCTTTGAGGGCTTCGAAACCGGGCCGATTCCGAAGATTTCCTACTACACCCTGACCGAGTACGACGAAAACTACGATTGCCCGGCCATCTTTCCGCCCGAATCGATCGAAATGACGTTGGGTGAAACGGTTGCCAAAGCCGGTCTGAAGCAGCTACGCATTGCCGAGACTGAAAAGTATCCGCACGTTTCCTACTTCTTCAATGGAGGTGAGGAAACGCCCTACGAAAACGAGGACCGCAAGGTCATTCCCTCGCCCAAGGATGTGGCCACTTACGATCTCAAGCCCGAGATGAGTTCATACGAGGTCGAGGAATACGTGCTCGACCACCTCCAGGATTACGATCTCGTCATCATCAACTTCGCTAACCCCGACATGGTGGGGCACACCGGCGTGGTGGAAGCCGCCAAGATCGCCGTGACCCGCATCGATGAAGCGGTTGGCAAGATCGTCGAGAAGACGCTGGAGCTCGGCGGAAAACTCCTCATCACCGCGGATCACGGCAACTGCGAATTCATGCGCAATGCCGATGGCTCGCCGCACACCGCTCACACCACCAATCTTGTTCATCTCTGGTATGTCGCCGACGACGCAGAAAATCGTTCAGTCGACAATGGCATCCTCGCCGACATCGCCCCGACTTTGCTCGAAATGCTGGGAGTTGATCAGCCGGAAGAAATGACCGGCCATAGCCTGCTCAAGTAAGGATGGTCCGGTAGTGCGCCAGAAGTTCTTCGGCCACGGCTCCCCATGATCGTGATGGCCGGGGAAGGGACGGTGACTCATTGGCGAGCAGTCCAATAAGTTCTTGGGCAAAACCGTCGGAATCCTTTGCGGTGACAGTCCGCGCATGGGAAAGGATTTCTGAAGCACCCGACTCCTCCGAGATCACTACCGGTACTCCGAATTGAGCCGCTTCCAACGCTGACAAGCCAAAGGGTTCCGAAGTCGATGGCATGCAAAGGAGATCGGCCATCGCGAAAAGATCGTGGATTTTCTTGCGATTGAGAAAGCCGGTGAAGTGAACCTTGTCCCCGATGCCAAGTCGGACTGCGTGCGCCATCAAGCCTCGCAATTGTTCACCCGCTCCGGCCATCGCAAATCGAACGTTGGGGTTTTCGGCCAAGACTTTCGCGGCGATCTCAAGAAAAAGACGAGGGTTCTTTTGCGCGACGAGTCGCCCGACAAAAACGACAAGCTTATGAGTGAAGGGGCGATCGAGGCGGTAGGGGGTCACGGGACGGATGCCATTGTGCACTACCACTGTTTTTTCGGGTTCCGCCCCATAGTGATCGAGGCAGATTTGGCGGGTATACTCACTGACTGCCACCACCAGGTTCGCCTGCTGAATGACCTCTTCCTCGACCTCACGTATCCAGCTCCGTTCTTCGGATCCTGCGCGGTCATAGGTCAGGGAATGAACATGAAAAACCAGGGGCTTGCCGGTTTGAGCGCGAATCTCGAGCCCGGCCCTGGCGGTCATCCAGTCGTGGGCATGGATGAGGTCAAAGTCGGCTCTTTTCGCTTTGTCGACGGCGCGGCGGGCATAGTCCTCGACTTCAGCTACAAGGTCCGGGCCATAGAGTTCCGGTGACCCGTCCGCATAGGGGGAAGCGGGTGAGGGTGATTCCGCGGTTCCGTCAAACTGACGCGGCAGGACCAGCGTGAGGCTTGTTTCTTTCCGCAAAGCTTCCACCAGTCCTTCGCAAGCCACGCCCAGTCCTCCGCTGACAAAGGGGGGATATTCCCATCCCAGCATTAGGACATGAGGCTCGGACATGTTGAATCGTGAAATTTTGCAGTGAAAATCGGGCTTCCGGACTGTGGTCGGCAGTGACGACCGGCCCGAGGTGTGCTTATCTCCCCCCGCCATGGAAACAGGTGAGGAAGCGACCTTCGAAAAAGATAACTACATCGAAACCGGGATGCCAGCCGAAGCTGGCGAGCTCTTTCCCGGAGCGGTCCTGTCGTATGGCGAGCAGGCCGGCCGGTGGATCTTTTATTGCGATAACCTCTGTGCTCTCGAAGTGAGCTGTCTGGCGTGCGGCGCCATTCGCTTTCGCTTCGCTCCCGATGGCGATTTCGAGGACGATTTTTCATACGCCTTGGTTCCCGAAGCCCTCGAGCTGATCACCCCGACCGTCACCGAGGAAGAAGATCAGTTTGTCCTCCGTGCCGACGGGCTCTTGGTTTTTCTGAAAAAGGACGGGCTCAAAACGCGCATCGAGGATGAGGAAGGTCATGTTCTTTCGAATGATGAAAAAGGCTTTCATTGGCATGACAACCAGACTTTCGGAGGAGAGGTCGTGATGAACAGCCGGGTCATTCAGCCCAGCGAACACTTTTACGGTCTCGGTGACATTCCTGGACACAAGAACCTCCGTGGCCAGCGACGCCAACTCTGGGGGAGCGATGTCTACGGCTACAACGCCGAGACCGATCCGCTCTACAAGAACATCCCCTTCTTCATCGGAATTCACCATTCGCGGGCTTACGGCATCTTTTTCGACAATACCTTTCGTTCCCACTTCGACTTTGGTCACGAGCGCTCTTCGGTAAGCTCGTTCTGGGCCCAGGGCGGGGAAATGAACTACTATTTTATTAAAGGACCGTCCGTTCCCGAGGTCGCGAAAGGATACAGCCGTCTGACCGGGACTCCCGAACTCCCGCCTCTCTGGGCGCTCGGATTTCATCAGTGCAAGTGGTCCTACAAAAGCGAGACCGAAGTTCTCTCCATCGCGGATGGCTTCACTTCGCGCAAGATTCCCTGCGACGCAATTTACGTCGATATCGATTACATGGATGGCTTCCGGTGTTTCACCTGGAATCGTAATGAAGGGAACTACCCGTACCCGGCCCGGCTTTCAGCACGGCTCGCGGAAGATGGCATCAAGCTCATGGCGATCATCGATCCCGGCATCAAGGTGGATCCCAAGTACGAGGTTTATCAGAGTGGCAGGGAGAACGGGGTCTTTTGCAAAAGGATGGATGGTCCCCTGATGACCGGAAACGTCTGGCCGGGCCCCTGTCATTTTCCCGACTACACCAATCCCGGGGCCCGCGATTGGTGGGCCGATCTCTTTCCTCCTTTCATGCAGGAAAGTGGTCTGGCCGGGATCTGGACCGATATGAACGAGCCTGCGGTCTTCAATGAGGATAAGACCTTTCCCCGCGATGTTCGTCACGACTTCGACGGTCATCCTTGTTCGCATCGCAAAGCCCATAATGTCTACGGAATGCAAATGTCGCGTGCGACCCAGGAGGGGGTCCGGCGCGCCCTTCCAGGGAAGCGGCCCTTTGTCATCACCCGCTCGGCCTATGCCGGGACCCAACGATACAGTTCGGCTTGGACGGGGGATATCGAGTCAACCTGGGAGCATTTACGAATCGGAAACATCCAGTGCCAACGACTCTCGCTTTCGGGGTATTCCTTTGTTGGAACCGATATTGGCGGATTCTCCGGACGTTCTGAGGGTGAGCTGTTTGTTCGCTGGCTTCAGATGGGCGTCTTCCATCCCTTCTGCCGCGTTCACAGTTCCGGCGACCAAAACGAGCAGGAACCCTGGTCGTTTGGCGAACCTTACACCGCTATCGCCAAAAAATTCATCGAGCTGCGCTACCGCATTCTTCCCTATCTTTACACGCTGTTCGAAGATCACACCCGGACCGGCGCTCCCATGCTGAGGTCATTGATTTATCTCGATGACAAGGATCTCGAGTGCCACAATCGGGCCGAGGAGTTTGCCTTGGGACCGGCTCTGCTCACGTGTCCGATTTCAAAGCCGGGAGTCGAAGGGCGCTGGCTCTACCCGCCGAAAGGTCTCTGGTATGACTTCTGGAGCGATGAGGAGGTTCACGGCGGGGAAGAACGTTGGCTGGATGTGCCCCTTGATTCGACGCCTCTCTTCGTTCGTGGTGGGACGATTCTGCCGCTCTCACCGGTGCGCTCCAGTTCCGCGGCCCCGCTCGATCACATGGAAATCCATCTTTATCCGGACCATGGCGTTGCCCGGGGAACGCTTTTCGAAGACGACGGGGATGGATACGGGGAGACCGTTCTCAAGAGCTTCGAGCTCAAGAATGGTGTTCTCAGGCAGGAACGTGAAGGGGAGTTCCGGCCGGCTTATGATGAATACCGGCTTGTCCTCCATGGCGGAGGAAACACGACTGTCTCGGTTGATGGTGGAAAATCAATCAAGCTGAAGACCGGGGAGTTCCTCAAAGTCTCCGAGAGTTTCAGCGAGATCACCTTCGCCTGACCGGCTCTACTCGTCCAGGAAGTCTGGTTCGAGGATGATATGGTCACCGGGCAGGATGTTCGGGTATCCGTCCTCGGCGTAAGGCTGGGGGCGCATGTCGGCGACATAATCCCCATTCTCGGCCAATCGCTTGATTTGGATTTTCCCGAGGATTCCTGAGTTCCGTCGAACGGCGAGAATGAGACCCGGTTGATGATTGGGAGCCTGGGGATTGGGTTTGAATGTGACCAATCCGTGCTCCTTGTTGGCCGTAAGAACGGTTCCCATCTTGAAGGCGGTATCGATTCGCTTGGCCTGCATCTGTTGTTTGATGCGCTCCTTGTCCCGCTCTTCGTTGAGTCGTTCGTTCTCGGCGGTAAGACCTTTGGTCGTGTCTTCCAGTTCTTTGATTTTGTCTTCCAACTCCTTGATCGTTTCGTTGTCGAGCTCGGTTGTCGAAGTCGCTGCCGGGGCAACCGGAAGGGGCTCGGGAGCGACAGTGGGAGCGGCCGGAGTTGGAAGGGCTGCCCGGATGCGATTCCGCTCTGAGGCAAGACGGTCGGCCTCAAGGGCTTCCACCTGGCGCTTCAGGAGAGCGAGTTCCTCCTGATTCTTGGGGTCATTGCGCTTCTTGGAAAATCCCCCAAAGGTGAGTCCAAAGGCGACCACGATCAGGAGCGAGGTCGTTGCGAGAAGGATGTTGGTCGTATTCATTGGTGTAGCGGGCATTTACCCCATACGGCTCCAATTGTCAAAATGAGATCTTTTCCTCGATCCACTCTCTTGCGTTTTCGGGAGAGACCTCCTATTTTCCGACCACGATGACAACGATTGCTTATCTCGCGGCGGCCCAGTCGGGCTTTATGGGAATTCCAATGACCTACCTTTTGATTCTTGGTGGGTCCATTTTGGTGAGTTGGCTGGTGAGCAGTAAACTCAAAAGCAGATTTCACGAACACTCCCAGGCTCCTCTTTCCATGACGGGTCGGGAGGTTGCAGAGAGAATGCTGGCGGACGCCGGAATTCGCGATGTCAAGGTCATCAGCACCCCGGGGCAGCTCACCGATCATTATAATCCGGCGGACAAAACGGTGAATCTGAGTGAAGCGGTCTACAATCAGCGAAATGTGGCTGCGGCCGCAGTGGCAGCTCACGAATGTGGACATGCCGTCCAACATGCCGCCGCCTACAAATGGCTGAACTTCCGGTCGGCCATGGTCCCGGTGACCAATATCGCCTCCAGCATGATGAACGTGATCTTTATGATCGCCATCTTCGGGATGTTCGCAATGAGAAGTCCCATGCTTCTCTGGGTGATCGTCGGTTGCATGGCAGTTACCACCGCCTTCTCCCTGATCACGCTGCCGGTTGAATTCGACGCCAGCAAGCGGGCCCTGGCCTGGATGGAACGCAGTGGGATTACCGCATCGATGGACCAGGGTCGTGCCCGAAATGCTCTTTTCTGGGCAGCCATGACCTATGTGGTTGCTGCCATCTCGTCTCTTGCCTGGCTGGCCTACTACCTCTTCCAGCTACTGGGCGCCAACGACGATTAATTTTGGCACGGCGGGATGGATTTCACCGAAATCGACCGCGAGGACTTCCGCAATTTGCTCTCGGAGATTGCGGAGGCCCACATGCCCTTTGGAAAGTATGGCCCCGAGCACTATCCGCCACGCGGTGTTCCCTTAACCGATCTTCCTCCTGAATATCTCGGGTGGTTTGCCGAACGAGGCTGGCCCAAGGGACGTTTGGGGGAATTGATGGCGATGGTTTCAGAAATCAAAGCCACCGGCGCCGACCAAGTCTTCGAGCCAATGCGACGGGCCCGCGGAGGTCGGGTGTCCGTGCGCAA
>JASFWU010000180.1:0-6009 GCA_050049035.1 Akkermansiaceae bacterium
ACCCCGATCGTGCCTGCCAGCAGAACCCAGATGTTGAGAGCAGCCTGCCCCTCGATGCGAACGACCATTCCGCGGATCACCGCGATGCCCAGTAGAAAGGTGGAGAGGAAAAGAATCACTCCAAGTAAGCGGGTGGCTGAACTGACCCGCGCACCGTTTCCCCGCTTCTTCGATCCCAACCATTCCTTGAAACCGATTCGTCTCGAAGACGCTTGCGAAAGATCTTCTCCCCGGAGCTCCTCCCGAATGCGACGCCCCACGTCCGCGTCCACCGAGGCAGACGTTGCCACTGCGACCTCGAAATCAACGAGATCCTCCAAACTCCACTTTCCTTTCCCGGCAACAGCCATCTTCTGAAGGCACCATGTCCCGCCACCCCCGAAAATGCAATCCCATCAAAGGAGCGGCCCCCACGTTTACTGATCAAATCACATTAACGGACCGGATTCCAAAAAAATGCCCTGGATGACTCTTTGCGATTTCCCCTTGGCCCGATCCTCTCCTAGGGTTGCCGCCCTCTCATGGCCAAAGAAAAACTCCTCGTAGCCAACCGTGGCGAAATCGCCATTCGTGTCTTCCGTGCCGCCACCGAACTCGGCATCCCAACCGTCGCCATCTACGCTGAAGAAGATCGCTTCTCGCGTCATCGCTTCAAGGCAGACGAAGCCTACCAACTCGATCAATCGAAAGGGCCCGTGGGAGCCTATCTCGACTACGAAGGCATTGTCGCTCTGGCGAAGTCCAAAGGAGTGACTCTGATTCACCCGGGCTATGGCTTCCTTTCCGAAAACGCCGACTTCGCCCGCGCCTGCGACCGAGAAGGCATCACCTTCATTGGACCCTCCGCCGATCTTCTTGGATCGATGGGCGACAAGACCGCCGCGCGCGCCCAGGCCATCGCCGCCAAGGTCCCTGTGCTGCCGGGAACAGACGATGCCATTTCCGATCCCGACGAAGCTCTCACCATCGCACACGACATCGGCTTCCCGCTCATCATCAAGGCCGCCTTTGGTGGCGGTGGACGCGGGATGCGGATCGTTGAGAAGCCATCGGAGCTCCCAACCCGTCTCGCCGAGGCGCAGGAGGAAGCACAGAACGCCTTCGGCAACCCCGCCGTTTTCCTGGAACGTTACATCAAGCGCGCCAAGCATATCGAAGTCCAGATCCTCGGTGATCAACACGGCACCGTGGTCCACCTTCACGAACGCGATTGCTCGGTGCAGCGGCGTTATCAAAAGGTCGTCGAGATCGCTCCGTCCATCGACCTCGAGGGTAACTTGCGTCACGAATTTTGCGAAGCAGCCGCCCGCCTCGCCCGCGACATCGGCTACAACAATGCCGGCACCGTTGAGTTCCTTTACGACATGGACTCAAAGGAGTGGTTCTTCATCGAGATGAACCCGCGCATCCAGGTGGAACACACCGTGACCGAGTGCGTCACCGGGATCGATCTTGTCCGCTCCCAGATTTTGGTGGCCCAAGGGCACAAGCTTCACAACCCCGAGATTGGCATTCCCGATCAAGCCGACATCCCTTGTAATGGTTACGCCATTCAATGTCGCATCACCACCGAAGACCCGGAGAAAGGCTTTGCCCCGGACTACGGTCGGATTACGAACTACCGTTCTGCGGCCGGCTTCGGCATTCGTCTCGATTCCGGAAATGGCGACGCCGGGGCGGTCATCACACCTTACTACGACTCGATGCTCGTGAAGCTCACCGCCACCGGACGTGACTTCGAAACAGCCTGCCAGCGAATGGACCGGGCCCTTCGTGAGTTCCGGATCCGTGGAGTGAAAACCAACATCCCCTTCCTCGAAAACGTCATTGAGGATCCCACTTTCCGATCGGGCGATGCCCACACCAAGCTCATCGACTCGCAGCCAAGCCTTTTCGAGTTTGTACCCAAGCGAGACCGCGCCACCAAGCTCCTCAACTACCTCTCCGATCTCACCGTCAACGGAAACCCCGGGGCCAAGAACTGGCGCCCTTCCAAACCCTTCGCCACCCCGCGGATTCCAAAGGGGAGCGAAGGCGTCCCGCCTTCGAATCATTGCACCGAAGGCGAGACGCCTTCGCTCCCCTCCCGCAAAGTCCTTCTCGAAAAAGGCCCGGAAGGATTCGCCGAATGGATCAAAAGCGAGAACCGCCTGCTTTGCACCGACACCACGATGCGCGACGCCCATCAGTCGCTCATCGCGACCCGCATGCGGACCTTCGACATGCTCAATATCGCCGAAGCCTACGCCAAGCGGGTGCCCGACTTGTTCTCGATGGAAATGTGGGGCGGCGCGACTTTCGACACCGCGATGCGTTTCCTCAAGGAGGACCCTTGGGAGCGTCTTCGCGAACTCCGCGAACGCATTCCCAACATCTGTTTCCAGATGCTCTTCCGCGGATCAAATGCCGTCGGCTATTCCAACTATCCCGACAACGTGGTCGCCGGCTTCGTGAAGCACGCTGCCGACTCCGGAATGGACATCTTCCGCATCTTCGACTCCCTCAATTACCTTCCCAACATGAAGGTGGCGATGGAAGCGGTGCGCGAGCATGGAAAGTCCGTCTGTGAAGCCGCAGTCTGTTACACCGGCGACATCACCAATCCCGATCGCGCCAAATATTCGCTCAACTATTACGTCGGGAAAGCCAAGGAGCTGGAACAGATGGGAGCTCACATCCTTTGCATCAAGGACATGGCCGGCCTGTGTCATCCCGCTGCCGCCACCAAGCTTGTTTCCACTTTAAAACAAGAGATCGGCATCCCCATTCACTTTCACACTCACGACACCTCGGGGCTCAATGCCGCGTCCATTATGGCAGCCTCGGACGCCGGAGTGGACATTGCCGACATGGCTCTCGCTTCCATGTCCGGCTCAACGAGCCAGCCCAACCTCAACTCGGTTTGCGCGGCCATGCACGGCAACGAACGCGAGCCCAATCTCGACATCGAAACGCTCAACGAAATATCCGATTACTGGGAAGAGATTCTCACCCACTACGAGCCCTTCTACTCCGCGCCACGGAGCGGCACCGCCGAGGTCTACCTTCACGAAATGCCCGGCGGGCAGTACACCAACCTCAAGGAACAGGCCAACGCGATGGGGCTCGGCCATCGTTGGCAAGAAATCGCCCACACCTATGCCGACGTGAACCAACTCTTCGGGGACATCGTCAAAGTGACCCCGTCTTCCAAGGTGGTTGGCGACATGACGATGCTGTTGGTGACCCAGGACCTCAAAGCGGAAGACCTGCTCAGCGGCAAAGCTCCAAATCTCGACTTCCCCGAGTCGGTCATCGACATGCTGGGCGGCGGTTTGGGGCAACCCGACGGCGGATGGCCCAAGGAGATCCAGAAGCTGGTCCTCGGCGACCGCACTCCGGTCACGGTGCGACCCGGTGAACTGGCTCCGCCCATTGACCTCGAGGAAGTCCGTGCCGAACTCGGTAAAAACACCAGTGATGACGATCTTTACAGTCACCTCATGTATCCCCAGGTCTTTGCGGACTACAAGGCGACCCTTTCGGACTTTGACCGCCTGACTGTTCTCCCCACCCCGGCCTTCTTCTACGGACTTTCGGTGGGAGAGGAAATCCACGTCGACATCGCCCAGGGGAAAACCCTCTTCATCAAGCTCCTCAACATCGGGGAGGCGGACGACGAAGGACGCCGGACCCTGTTCTACGAACTCAACGGCATGCCCCGCGAATGCGTGGTCGTCGACAAGGCCCTCGGCAAGGAAACAGCCGCCAATCAAAAGGCCGACTCTTCCAATCCCAACCACATCGGCGCTCCCCTGCCCGGCATGGTTTCGGAAGTCGCGGTCAAAGCCGGTGACGAAGTCAAGGAAGGCGACAAGCTTGTCGTTCTCGAAGCGATGAAAATGCTCACCACCGTCAGCGCCCCTTGCGACGGAACCGTCGCCGAGGTGATTCTCGTCAAAGGAAAATCGGCCGACACCGGGGATCTCCTGGTGACGATGAAGTAGAGGGATGCCCACTCTTCCTTCCGACGAATATCCCTGTCCCTTCTGTGATCGAAGCGTTCCGGTCGGGAAAAACTGCCCGTGCACCAAGCCCCGGAAAAAGCGGAAGAAGAAAAAGAGAAAACCGGATCCACGACCTTGGGAAAAGGAGTATGACGACGACGGAGGTGTCCCCGAGGATTCCTTTGATTACGACAAGTTCATCTCCCAGGAGTTTGGGGAAGGTCCCGCCCATAAAGGAACTGGAATCGCACTTCATTGGTGGATCACCGCCGCGATTCTGTTTCTCCTCTGGGTTTCCGTGTATGTTTTTTGATCAAGGCCCAAACCAGCACAGTTTCTCGGCGCATTCCATTCGATACCTTGTTGACTGCCCTCTCCGCGTTAATGTCCTTGAAGTTTCACATATTTGAATGGGAGGCCCTACAGAATGGGCGTCCGTGAGTCGGGAGCCTTTGGGGCGCACGTTTCGCCATCCCCGTTGGACCATCGATCCGGCGGGGAGTTCTCTTAGACAAAACGACAAAACCGCCCCGGCAATAAAGCGAGGGCGGTTTTGAAAAGAGCTAGACCGTTTACCAAAAGATATTGCGTCTATAATGTCGGGAGACTGCAAACAGATTTGATCAGTATTGGGTCATCCAGAAGATCTCGAATCGAGTCACACAGCTTGTCGCTGAGTTCCTCTCCTTGATTGCTTAGAAAGCCGGCCATCCCGTGGCCCTTCAGGTATTGCCAGAGCCTTTCGATGGGATTGAAATCCGGACTGTAAGGAGGCAAAAATACGCTTTCAATGTGGTGCCATTTTAGTCGCTTGGTCTTATGCCAACTCGCATTATCGAGCACAAGACAGAGCCGTTTTCCTTTCTGCTTTGGAACCTCTTTGGCCATCGTGTCGAGAAAGGCTTGAAAGACCTCGGTGTCACAACTCGGGACAATGAGGCTGACCAGTTGACCACTGGCCGGGCTCACCGCTCCTATGACATTTTGGCGGACGTGACCTCCGTAGTATCCTTGAGTGGGCCGACTTCCTCGTTTGACCCACCGCTGCCTGGGACGCGGGTCACCTTCAAAGCCTGCTTCATCTCCAAAGAAAACCTCTACCTTTGGATCATTCAAAAGCGTTAGGATTTGCGGAACAAACTCTTCACGTTGTTGCTTCCAACGCTCCTTGTCAGGTGGTTCCGGAACGGGCCTTGGGATGCGGCGAGCGTATTGATGTTCGTGGAGATAGCGCACGAGAGTCCGGTAACTGATTTCAAGGCCTTGCTGCTCCCTGAGCCATCCGCAGAGTCCCACCGCAGTCCAGTGGTATCGTCCGGCAGATTCCGGATCGTTGATCACAGGCAAGATTTTTTCACTCACCTCGCTTGGTGGCATGACGCGAGGACGGCCGGATTTCGGGCGATAGGTAATGCCATCAATTCCACTTTCATTGAAGCGTTTGATCCAAAGCTGGAGGCAGCGCTCTGAAACAACAGAGTGCTGCATGGTGAGCTCAAAGCTGCCACCACAAAGCAAGAGGTGAATGGCGTTAAGACGTCGCTGGGCCTTTTGATCAGGGCAGCAATCAATGGCAACACGCAGCTCTTCAAGGGTGCAATTCTCAGGATTGGGAAGCTGACGACGACGGCCGATTCAGCATCTTCCAATGCGATGTGAATAAGTACAGATTAAAATTCACTTTTTCCCGCACACACTTTTGGCAATTGGTCTAGCCTTGCTTGGTTACTTCGAACGCCTGCGGAAAAGGCAGGAACATCGTTGCCCTTCTGTTGCCCGTCCCACTTACCTTTACATGCTTCTAAGGGGCAATTATGGGCAACACGAGGAAATTGGCCGTATATCCAAAATCCGCATAACCCTTTAATATTATAAAGTACCGGCGATGGGAATCGAAACCGCCTTGGCGATAACTCTGCAACTAACTGGCTATTGTAACCCTCTAGAAATAGAGAGTTCCCAGAATTCTAGGCCTCAGTTAACGACTTGATTTTCTCGGTTTTGCAAACCCTTTGCAAACCCG
>JASFWU010000181.1:0-6002 GCA_050049035.1 Akkermansiaceae bacterium
AAAGTGAAACGCACAGTTCACCCGCATGATGCAAAATTCACTTTTCCCCGGTTCTTTTCTCGCCGCATTCTCCGTCAATCTGTTCCAAGCGATTCTCACCTCCTACACCAGCAGGGGCAACGGGGCTTGGGGAGAGGGCTTCAATTGGTCCAACGGCGTTCTCCGGAAGGCCCTCCGGTCCACATTCCTACAACTCTAAAGGCAATCCAACCAAAGCCCCGTCCCGGCTTCCGACAAGAGGCCGGGGCGGGGTTTTTCCTGCCGAAATCACCGGGAAATGCGCCGAATTCATCCCTTCGTTTTGGGTTGGGTTTGAAAGCGGTAAAATTTGAAAGGAAGATCGACAAACAAGACAGACCGAATCACTCCAATTCGTATCGATTTCGATGTTCCGGCCTCTCAAATTCCCCCCTCATCTTGCCCTCGCATTTTCCCTTGCCCTGCCCCTTTCCGGAGACGAAGCGGCGGACCTCGAAGCCAAGCTCAAGGAGACGACGGCAGCCTCGCCCAGCGGGGCGAAACTGATGGAGCGGCTGATCGATCTTTACGGGAAGGAAGAACGTGTTTTTGGCTTCATCCGGAATGCTTCCAAGTTCTCGCGCTCCCAAACCGAGAATCCCAAACGGGCCGCGATGACCTTGAAGCTCATCGAAGGCTACGCTGCGGCAGCGCGCCACGATGACGTCCTGATGACGGGGCGCCAGTTTCTGGAGATTTTCCCCAATCATGCCCTGACCAACCAGGTCCGCGACCGACTCGCCACGGCCTACGAGAATACCGGGCGCGCCAGCCAGGCCGCGGGGTATCGGCGCGATATTTGGTTGAATGGCGGCGCCAACGATCAGGGAATTCGCGCTCTTCGGCTGTTCATGAAGGCCAACAACGGAGCCTCATTCAAGGATGCGTCGTCACTTGCGGCCAAGATGACCGCCAAACTTCCTGCCACCCCGGTCCTCACCGATGTCGGCTTTCAAGGACTTGATGCAGCCGGACGGTCGGAGCAATGGACCGAAGGGCTTCAAATCGCCAAAACTCTCTCCAATCGCAAGGCTCCCCTCTCTGCCCGGGAAGCCCGGAAGCTCTCTTACGAAACCGGACGCTTCGCCGCCCGACTCGGTCAATTCGAGAATGCCATTTCTTCTTATCGCAAGGCTCTCGCCGGGAATGATGCCCAGACTCATCGCAGTCTGATAGACGCCATGGTGAGCGCCAAGAAAGCCCCGGCCGAAGTCGAAGCGGAAGCACGCCGATACCTCACTGCATATCCCAATCGGGACGACCGTTTCCAGCCCCTCGCCCGCGCTGCGAGTGCAGCCGCCGACGCCAAAGACCTCAACCGGGCCCTCAAGATCGCAGAGGAAATCCTCCGGCAGAATCCGGCCTATCCCGACCTGGCCCGTTCCTACATCCGTTGGTGTGGCGATGACACCAAAAGAGCCGAAAGCGGGCTGCTGAAGTTGATCAAAGAGAAGCCGTCGACTTCCGCCCCCCTGCGCGGCGCTCTCGCCATCGATCTCTACCGTGACCGCCTCAAGGATTCCGCCAAGGCCCGGGCCATGATCATTCAATATCTTTCCGCCCCGGGCGAAGAAGGTTGGGCCGAACAAGCCGCTGCGTTTCTTTTGCAAACTTCATCGGGTGAAGAAACCTTCCGCAAGGATCTCGCTGCCGTGGTCGCTTCCGCCAAAGTATTTCCCCATTTGAGCAACTTCCAGCAGCAGGTCTGGAAGCACGGTCCCAAGGACAAGAAATTCCAACGCCTTTGGCAAAACGCCAAGCGCGACTACTTCAACGATGCCACCGTCAAACTTTGGAAAGGCACCCGCGAAAACGGCGGCCGCTCGGGACGGGACTGCCAGAAGCTGCTCGAGCAAAAACTAAGCAAAACCCAGCGCCGCATCGTTCTTGGCCGACTTGCTTATGTTTACCGTCACCACCTGGGCGGAAAATCAAAGGCCAGTGCCGCGAAGCACTACCAAAATCTCTGCCGCGAATTCCCCAAGGATCTCGCCGCGGCAGAGCAGTGGCTCGAAGCCGCTGGCTACACCGACGAGAAGGAACGCCCGGCGATGAAAGCCGCGGCCGCGCGTCATTTGACGAGTATTCCCCCGGGGCCTGCCTCCCACGAGACCTGGCTCCGGCTCATCGAGACCAAGGACAAGGGGATTATTCAAAAATCCCTCCCCTGGATTCAGAAATCGGCTTCCGTCAGCGCCTACCCTTTACATCAGGCCACCCGCATCGGTGACATTCTCAACGAGATCGGCATGAAGAACGAAGCCATCTCGTGGTGGAAATCCCACATGGACCAGGACCCAAACAGCCGGGAATCAATCTCATGCGCCCTTCGCGTGGCCTCGACGACGGAAGAAGGAAAAGCCCTCGCCTTCCTCAGAACGAGATTCAAAACAGATACCGACCACCATGGTTCCTACGCCGCCGAGATTGCCAACCGCCATTTCCGGGCCGGGCAACTCGATGCCATGGCAGCGATTCTCAAGGAGTCACGCGCACGCGCTGATCAGAAGCCTTTCCATTCGTGGAGCATGGGCGAATGGCCCGCACGATCGTGGCTCGACACCGCTCGAAATGAAAAGGAATGGTCGGTGGACAAAAAGAAAAAGATCTACACCATCGTCCGAGACCTTCGCGTCGGTCGTGTGAGCACGGAAGCCGGACTGGCACTTCTTGCCGATTCTCCGAAATCGCTCGACCGTCTCCTTACTGCCCAGACCCTCATCGAACAAGCCGACCGGCACTATGAATCGTGGCGCCGGATTTTCCCCTACGCCCAAGCCGCCTTCGCCCGCGAGGATCACCCGCTGGGGATCTCGATTCTCAATGGACTCTTGAACACCATTCGCTCGGTGGGCAAAAACGAACTGACCGCCGCCCGTAATCTGCTCCGCAAGGCCTACAGCGACATGGGCACTCTCGGAGCTGACATCCCGGCCGACAGCCCTATCGCTCCGCTACTTCAAATCATTCTCCACCGGCGTCTGGGCGACGAAGACCTTGCCGAACAAGCTTACTACAAGAACAAGGATCTCTTTGACAAACACCGGAACGACCTTCCGGTGGAGCTTCTTCTCTTTGGCGCGGAAACCCACATTGCCCAGGGAACTCCCGAAGACCACGAGCGTGCCGAAGACATCCTTCGTGGATGGATGGTCAAGTTTGGCGAGTCTGAAAAAGTCGACATTCGCGATAAGTCCCGCGTGCAGCTTCTCCTTGCCCGCAACTACCAACGGGCCAGCCAATACGACATCGCCCGTGCCGAATTCACCACCGTCCTCAATCTCTACAAGGATCAACCGGAAGCGACCGAGGCCCGCTTCGGGATTGGAGAAACCTACATGGCCCAGCGCGTTTACGACCAAGCCACCGAGATCTTCACCGACCTTTCCGAACATCCCAACCCGGCCATTTCGCTTCGGGCCAACTTCCTCCGCGGAGTCCTTGCCATCCGTCAGGAAGACAATGAGCAGGCCCGCCAGATCTTCCTCGCTGTCCTTGAGCAGGCACCCGATACCGAACTGGCTAACGAGACTCTCTTCAATCTCGCGGAGGTTTACGGCATCGAACAACGCTTCCTCACCCAGTTGGAAACCCTGCGAACGGTTGGCCGTCTCGGACAGGAATCGAAGCAATGGCACACCCCGGGCAAGGCCCTCTCGGTGGTGGTGCAGGATCCCGACCTTGGCATCAGCCGCGGTGACACCCGCATCCCGGTGATTGTTCGCACCGAACCTGGAAATGACCTCGAGGAATCATTCCTCACCAGCGGTGGTGCCGGCAAAGGGATCTTTCTCACCGAGTTCCCCACCATTCTCGGAGAAGCGAAAGTCGGGGACGGCATCCTCCAGGTCACCGGAGGCGATGTCATCATCGTGGATTATCCCGAGGAATTCAAAAAACAGTTCCAGTTCGAATTCCTCAGCAACACCCGGCTTCGCATCGCTTCGGATGGCTCACTCGAGGTGGCCAGTAGCGAAATCATCAACAAGGACGACGAAAGCTTCACCGAAACGCTGAAGAAGGAAATGGCGGAAAAAGAAGAGGAGCAAACCCGTTCCGCCAGCCGCCCCAAGGACCAGGTCAAACCCGGGAACCTGATCTACCTCCAGGTCAAGGATGGCGACCGGGATCAGACTCCGGAAGCCGACAAGGTGGCCGTGAAGCTCTCCACCTCTAGCGGAGACGAAGTCAGCCTCATGATTGAGGAAGAAGGACCTCACGGAGGCCTGTTCCTCGGGATGTCGCGAACAGGCGAACTTCCCGCCGGAGCACGGGCTTCCGATTCCGCCCTCGACCATAGCCCGCTCATGGCGATTGATCACTCCATCGACACGGCCTGGCGAAGCCAGCCTGACGGAGCAGCACCCAAGCTCCTTTCGGTCGACATGAAGGAGCTCCGTGCGACCGAGACCATCACGCTGACCTCGCCGAAAGCTGATGAAGAAGCCCCGGTCCGGATGGCGGTGCGGGGCAGCCACGACGGGCGCTTCTGGTTCAATCTGGCCTCCTTCCCGGCCGCTCCCAAGTCGCCGGCTCTCTCCTTCAAGGATGAACAAATGACCCTTCGGGTTTTCGAAAGCGACCCCAAGAGGCTGAAAGAAAACTACGCCTGGAAGGAGATCGTGGACTTCGCAGGCAAGGTTGATCCCAATCAAACCGAGAAAGTGGAGAGCATCGTCTGGACCGCTCCCGAAGAAACAACAAAAGCATACTTCCTGGTTTGGTCCGGACCGTTCGTGCAGGAGCGTAAAGGCGCGGTGCGCATTGAAGTGACCGGACGCAACACCGCGGTGATGTTCAACGGACATCTTGAACTGCCCATGGCGGCTGGCGAACAAGGAGTTGACCTTTTTGTCCCCGCCGGAGTTCACGAGCTCGCCATTGTTTCCATCGTAACTCCGGAAGCACCGTCGGCGGGCGCCAAACTGGCCCGGGAGAATCGTCGATCCTCTGATCTGGTGGTTCGCTCCTTTAAGCCGGCGGACTTTGATCCCAAGTCTGCTCCCGACATTGAGAAATTCACTCCCGGGCCCCGCCCGGTCATCACCAAGGAGGAGAACCGTTGGTCCCTTACCATGAAGGAGCGGGAGCTTCGCTTTCTCGATTTCGAGTTCCTCGAATACAAAGGCGAGGCCATCTCGATCAGTAATGTTGAGGTCACCGGTGGAGGGAACCAACACATCCCCCCTGCCGCCGATGTTCTTGAGCTTGCCAGCAATGACATCCTCGAACTTGCTCCCGGGGACACCGTCACGGTTTCCTACCTCGACGAACTAACCGCCGGAGCGCGCCAGCGGAATCGCCTTCTCACCCGTTCTCTGACCGCAACCTACTACAACGGTGAGATCACCCCGATCAGCTACGACTTCTCTCGTACTGGGGATGGTTCCCTCAGAGGAAACCGAAAAGAGCTCCTGCGCATCGAGCCCGGCGAACGAATCGTCGCCGAGGTTGTGGACTTCGATTTCGATACCGGCCTCGACAAGGACCAGATCGAAGTGGAGGTGCAAGTGAACAACAATCCGCCAGTTCGCTATACCGCCACCGAATCGGGTCCCTCCACCGGAGTCTTCCTCGCCGAGATTGAAACATCTGCCGAGCCGGAAGACGGAAAGATCACCGTCAAGCAAGGCGACAAAGTCTATCTCCGTTACCAGGATACCCAGAACACCTTCCCTGGCCATGCCTTCGATCGCGAAACGGTGGTGCTTCTCAATGAACCTACCGAGGCCAGGATTCAAATCGTGGATAGCGAGACTCCGGTTGAAGGATCTCCGCAGTTTATTCCAGTCGAGGGCATTCGCCCGGCCGACTACGTGAGCAAGGTGGAATACCGGCTTCCTCTTTCCGTCGAGGTCATCGACCCGGATCAAGCGAAGGATTCCAAGAGCACCGTGATTGTCGATTTGATCACCAGCCAAGGTGCCACGATCCAAGTCGAGTGCGTCCTTTCCCGATCGCTTGCTCCGGTCGATGAATCACTC
>JASFWU010000182.1:0-5996 GCA_050049035.1 Akkermansiaceae bacterium
CACTTCCCGAGCGCCAAGGACTCCAAGATAAGAGACTCGGTCCATCCGCGCAAGGCGAATCTTGGCGCCGATCTTGTCATTCGCACGGTCGACTGAAACCCTGACTCCTTCCTCGGCAAGCCGGTCCGCGATGGCATCCGCTTCGGTGAGAAACTTTTCTGAAATTGGGAGAATACGAACCTGCTCGGGAGCCAACCACGTTGGAAACTTTCCTTCGAAGTGCTCAATCAGGAGACCCACAAAGCGCTCCAACGATCCAAAGGGAGCCCGATGAATCATGACCGGCCGATGAGGTTTGTTGTCCGGGCCAATGTAGCTGAGGTCGAATCGTTCCGGAAGATTGTAGTCCACCTGTACCGTTCCCAGCTGCCAGTCACGCCCGATGACATCCTTGACCACAAAATCAATCTTGGGGCCGTAGAAAGCCGCCTCGCCGGGTTCTTCGGTGTAGTCCACCCCGAGCGTCTCCACCGCTTCACGCAAGGCCTCCTCTGCCTTGTCCCAGTTTGCCGGGTCTCCGACATACTTGTCGCTGTCAGGGTCCCGGAGAGACAGACGCACGGTATACTCGCTCATGCCGAGGGTCGTCAGGACCTTTTTGACCAAGCCGAGACATCCCTGGATCTCCTCACCGACCTGTTCCGGGGTGCAGAAAAGGTGGGCATCATCCTGGGTAAAACTCCGCACACGCGTCAGACCGCCAAGCTCACCGGATTGCTCCCAACGATACACCGTTCCGAATTCCGCAAGGCGAACCGGAAGGTCACGGTAGGACCGATGCTCGCTCGCAAAAATCTTGATGTGATGCGGGCAGTTCATCGGTTTGAGCAAAAAGCCCTCAATCTCACCCGTGGAAATAAAATTCAAAAGCTCCGAGCAACTTGTTCCCTCATCACCCAGTTGCTTGATGGCATCCCGCTCAACAATCGGAGGAAACTGGCTGTCTTCGTAATAAGGAAAATGTCCCGAAGTCCGGTAGAGATCGAGCTTTCCAATGTGGGGCGTGAAGACCTGGAAATACCCCTGCTTGTCCAGCTCGGCGGTGATAAAATCCTGAAGTTGACGCCGGATGATCCCTCCCTTGGGCTTCCAGAGCGGAAGTCCCTGTCCGACTGATTCGTCGAAGGTAAAAAGCCCCATCTCGCGCCCGAGGCGACGATGATCACGTTTCTTGGCTTCTTCCAATCGTTCCAGATGCTCGTCGAGAAGCGTGCGGTTTTTGAAGCAGGTTCCGTAGATGCGTTGAAGCGATTGATTGTTTTTGTCCCCCTTGTAAAAGGCACTTGCCACCGACATCACCTTGAAAGCCTTGCAATTCCCCGTCCGTCCCACGTGTGGCCCGGCACAGAGGTCCCAAAAATCGCCATTCTTATAGATCGAGATTTCCTCGTCCTCCGGGATGTCATTGAGCAAGTCGACCTTGAAAACCGACTCGACATCACGTTCGGCCACCGAAGCGAGGCGACCCGATTTTGCAAGGGACATTGCTTCATCACGGCTCACCACGATGCGCTCAAAGGGGGCATTTTCCTTCACCACCTTCTTCATTTCGGCCTCGATTTGCGGGAAGTCATCGGGCGAAATACGGTGCTCCAAATCGACGTCGTAATAAAACCCTCCTTCCACCGGCGGGCCGGCCGCGAACTGGGCATCAGGCCAGATCCGGGAAACCGCGGTGGCCAGGACATGAGCGCAAGAATGGCGGAGGCGCTCCAAATCGGAGAGCTGCTGTCGTTCTTCGAGGGTTTTGCGTTCTTTTTCGTCGGCCATGCGCGGGGCAGGTAAAGCAGGTGACCGTCTGAATTGCAAGCGTTGCCGACCACCGAAAAAGGGCTATTGGTGGAGGTCGATCATGATCACGCCCACCCTTGAAGCGAGACTCGCCATGCGGGAACGACCGCCCACCCCTACGGTCATGTTCCAGCGTTGGAGCCGCCTCCTCTTCCTTCACTGGGAGATTGACCCGCAGGAGGTTCAAAAACGTCTCCCGAAAGGCCTCTTTGTCGATCATTTCGAGGGACGCTGCTATCTGGGTCTCGTCCCATTTTTGATGCAAAAGGTGCGCCCTCGCTTCCTGCCGGCTGTTCCCTGGCTTTCCAACTTTCTCGAGCTCAACGTTCGAACCTACGTCCACGACGAGCAGGGGCGCCCGGGGGTTTGGTTCTTTTCGCTCGACTGCAACCAGCCAATCGCCGTCGAACTGGCGCGTCGATTGTTTCACCTTCCCTACCAGCATGCCAAAATGTCGCTCGAAGGGTCGCTTTACTCCTGCCGTCGAAAAACGGGTCATGCCACGGCGAAATACGACTATGAGATTGAAGGTCCTTTTCAGACCGCAGAGCCCGGATCGCTGGAATTTTTCCTCCTGGAGCGCTATCTCCTCTTCTCTGCGAGGCGGGACGGTGGCTTGAGAATGGGGCGGGTTCACCACGAACCCTATCAGTTTGCCTGTATTCCGGTCCCGACACACTCCACCCTGCCCTTTGAATGGGAGGGCTTTCACCTTGAAGGGACGCCGGTTTCCTCGCTCGTTTCCCCGGGGGTGCCGGTTCACATTCATCCACTCCAATCCACGGATCATGAATAGAAAAAGAGCGGCAAGGTCACCCCTGCCGCTCTTCACACCTACGATCCCAATCGCAATGGATTGTGTTATCTAACCGCCGGAAATCTCCGCGGCTACCTTCAGTAATGCACAAAACCGTCCCGTCTATCAAGTTCAAACTTGTTTAATCGCAAATTCGATCCGCTTTCCCCGAGATACCGGGAATGAATTGCCGATTAAAACGGGAAACAAACTCCTCTTAGGACTAAATCATGTCCTCGGAAGTGACGCTCCGCTGTTCGCGGGTGCCCAGTTCAACGGCCTGGTCCACCACTCTGGAAGGGGTGTCATCGAAGCGATAGCCATGACAATTCGGGCAAATCACCACCTCGGCAGTGACAATTGAGTCACACCCTTCGCACACCTTGTAAGCGACCGGGTTGTTCGCGATTTCGCGGGCCTTCGCGAGCCTGTCGAGTTTCGACGGATCGTCCATGACTCAAAGGAAGCTCAAAAAAAGAACGGCCACGAGGAAAAATCCCCGTGACCGGTGAAAAATTGCGAAATCCGGCCAGTTAGGCAGGCTTGATGGCCTTGTTGGTCCGGCTTTTCAGGTTTGCAGCCTTGTTTGCGCGGAAGATGTTGTTCTTGGCGGCCTTGTCGACAGCCGAGGTGAACTCACTGTAAATCTTGCGGGCTTCGTCGTTGTTGCCTTCCCCGGCAGCAGCGATGGCCCTTTTCTGAAGGGTCTTGATGCGGCTCTTGGCAGCACGGTTTCTCTCAGTGCGTTTCGCGATCTGACGCACTCTTTTTTCTGCAGACTTGTTGTTGGCCATAAGACGATCCCGCTTGGGCGGGGCGGGAAAATAGAGATTTCCGGCAGGGTGTCAAGTTCCGGTGAGCGGAAATTTCAATCGCTCAAATCTCTTTCTTATGGAAGAATTTCGACATGAAATTATTCGCGCTCGTCGTTCTATTTGCCCTCACCGGGATCGCGGCAGGGCAGAAGAAGCCTGCCATTCCCGAGGATCTGCTCGATGACGAGCATTTTCGCACCGAAAGCGGGCTCAACGAATACACCGTCCCCTCAATCGCCAAGATCTTTGACGAACTCGAGAAGGTCGCTCCGCTCGTTTATGATTCAGCCCACCTCAAAAATCACGAACGGCTTCCATTGGACCGCTCCAAACTGGCACTCCGCCTCGGCACCCTCATCGCCGATGGATTCCTCGCGGTGCAGACCGGAAATTCGCAGGATGTCGAACAAATTTCCGCCCATCTCCTCCGCTACGCCAAGGCTTTGGGAGCCGGAGATCGGATCAAAAAACACGTGGCGGCGCTCCTCGAGCACGCCAAAGCCCAAAACCTGAACAAACTCAAACTGGCCCTTGCCGCCACCCAGCGCGATGTCGAGCGCGAGCTGGTGGGGCTTCGCGACCCCGATCTTTCCCATCTGATTTCACTGGGCGGCTGGGTGGAAGCACTGGATTCGGCCGCACTCGCCGTGCAGAAAAAATTCACTCCGGAACGAGCCCTTACCCTCTTCCGCGAAGATGTCGCCGATTACTATTCCGAATCGATCGGCTCCCTGCACCCCACCATCAGCCGGCAAAAACACATGATTGAAATGCAGGAACTTCTTCAGGGCCTGCGAACCTCGATGGCGCTCGGCGAGGATGTCAAACCCACCGTTGCCGAAGTCGAGGAAGTCACCAAGATCGCCGCAAAGCTGGTCAAAATCGCTCAAAACTAATTCCTTCCCCATGACCCTCCTCCTCGGACTCGGCATCATCGGATCCCGCAGCGCTGACCAACTGATCGCTGCCGGACAAGATCTCAAAACCTGGAACCGCACCCCGAAAGACCGTCCCGATTCCGTCAGCGACCTTCCTGCTGCCGCAAACGACGCCGAAGTCATTCTTTGCTTTCTCCGTGACGATCTCGCTGTTCGCGAGGTTTTCGAACAGATCCGGCATTCCCTCAGCGAAGGAAAAACCTTCATCAATCATGCCACCATCGACCCCGCCACGACGATGTGGCTTGCGACGCAATGCCGCGAACTCGGATGCGGGTTTCTCGATGCGCCTTTCACCGGATCACGCGATGCCGCTGCCGGAGGAAATCTCGTTTACTATGTTGCTGGAGACCCGGAACTCCTCGAAAGCCATCGTTCCCTGCTTGAGATTACGTCGCGAGCGATTGTTTACCTGGGACAACCTCCTGCCGCCACCGTGGTCAAGATCACTACCAACCTTGCCACCGCTTCGGCCGTTCAGGCCCTCACCGAGGCACTTGAGATTTCCCGTCGCCACGGCGTCGATCCACGGGCCTGGCACGAGGCGGCCAAACTCAACGGGTGTTATGCTCCGGTGATGGGGATGAAGATCCCCACCCTTCTCGAGAACGATTTCACTCCTCACTTCTCGGTGGAAAACATGGCCAAGGATACCCACTATGCCATCGAACTCGCCGAGTCGACCGGGATCACCGCCGATCTCAACCATTTCACCTGGGCCCGCCTTCTGGAAGCGGAAATGAGAGACGCTTCCGAGGATTTCTCCGCCACCGTCCGTCAGCATCAGAGCACCGACCTCGACCTTGAAGAGGACCACGAGATTCCCTGCTGTCGAATCCGGGTGAAAGGCCCCGATGCCGAACGTTTTTTGAATGGTCAGGTGACCAACGATGTCGCTTTGCTGGGAGACGGCCGGATCATCGACGCCTGCCTCCTCGATGCCAAAGGCAAGCTGCAGTTTTTCATCCACCTTCATCAGGAGGACGACGACTTCATCGTCCAGGGCCCGGCCGGTCTCGCCCCGGAAATCATGGCGCGACTGGACCGTTATCTCATTGCCGACGATGTCGAACTCATCGATGAAAGCATGGACGAAACGGCCTACCTCATTGTTCCAAATGAGACGAGCCGCATCCTCCAAGGGATCCCGCGTTGGCCCAACGAGCTCTTCCCCGGACTTCTGCCACCTGAAGCAGGAATCGAGGACCGTGCCATCTCCTACCAAAAGGGCTGCTACACCGGGCAGGAAGTCATTTCCCGAATGAAGCGCGCCGGCAAAACCAACCGGCATCTCGTCAAACTGTCATTCAACAAACCGCTGGTGCCTACCGGTTGCAAACTGCTGGTCGACGGCAGAGAGGCCGGCTTTGTCACCTCGGTTGCCTCGCATGTCGGTGAGGGCGAAATCGGGCTGGGATATCGCCTCCGCAAATTCGAAGAGGCGACCACTTTTGATCTCGCTTCGCCCTCAAGCGGCGAGGTCATCGGACAGGCAACGGTGAGATAGAAGCTGTTGCAAAAAGCCCCAATCTAAAATGGGGCCTGAACTTGCCGCTAACTCTTAGACCGGTTCCCCTTTCCCCAAAACATAAAGCATCCAGTAGCACAGGGGCCCGGTGACGGCGACATAGAGCCATAACGGAAAAGTCTTTCGTG
>JASFWU010000183.1:0-5916 GCA_050049035.1 Akkermansiaceae bacterium
AACCCACCTTTGAGACGATTTTCTTGGCTTGCTCGGACTGGAGAGACCAATCGAGGAAGGCCTTGGCATCGCCCGAAGGCGTCCCCACCGTGTAGAAGAAAAGTCGTCGGGCCAGAGGATATTTTTCACGGTTTCTGGGCTTTGGCAGTACACCATCGATCTTCAGTGCGCGAAGTCCTTTCTTCTTGGCGAATGCCAGGCCGACAAATCCAATCCCGTTCTCGTTGGAGGAAACCTCGGTCGCGATCTGCTCGTTTCCCATGAGTTGACGAGCCTGATCGCCGTAATCCCGTCCATTCAAAGCCAGCTTGCGAAAAATCCGATGGGTCCCCGAAGTGGCATTGCGGGTGTAGACCGAGATTTTTCCCGGTTTCCCTCCCAGCTCACTCCAATCACGGATGTCACCGGTGAAGATCCCCTCGATCTGCTTCATTGAGAGCTTTCGGATTCCCCGCTTTTCATTCACGATTACGGCGATCATGTCCCATCCGGCAGTGTGTTCCACCAGTGTCATTCCTTTCGCGGCAAACCGCTCGGTTTCCTCATCGCGGGCATCCCGGCTGGACATGCCAATGTCAGCTTCACCGGCCAGAAGGTTTGCAAAAGCCTGGGAGGAACCATCTGCCGAGATCTCGAAATTCGTCCGGTTTCCCGCGGCGCGATAGGCCTCCTTCAATTGCAGCATCAATTTCGACCCGAGGGTATCGGAGCCCATGATAACCAGCTTGTCCGGTTCATCGGACCACGCCAAGCAACCTTGCCAAACAAAGATGGCGAGAAGCAAACAGGCTCTTTTAAAACGAAAAATCATCGACCCGGCGGACACAACCGCCGAATGGACGATATGCGAAGATCGGGTCAGTGGGAAAAATCACGTGTGACCCTTCCGTCACAGATTCCCCCAAAAAAAATCTAGAAGAAAAAACGAACCGCAGCCCAAACGCTCGTGGCTTCGAAATCGGTGATTCCACCTTCAAGGGTCTCATACTCGAGACCAAACATCAGCTTGAGATTGTCGTCGCATAAGTAGTAGTTCAATCCCCCGTATATGCTGTGATTGTCATCACCCCGGGCGATGTTTACGCCATCGGCCAACGCCACTGCGCGAGGCGACATGTTGTTTCGACGGCCGGGGAGCAACTGAAGTTCGGTCGAATGCGCCCACTGGTATCGGAAAACGAGTTCCAGTTTATCCTCAATCAAGAAGGTAGAAGGTAAAAAGACGAAACCATAGATATCGCCGTCATCGTTACTTCCATAGATGGCATTGAGCATGACCTCCCATCGCCCGAAATCCCGCTCGTAAGTCAGCGAGGCCGCCCAGGTATACTCGAAGACCTCGTCCTGATCCTCGGTGGCATTCACGTAAATGTAATCAGCGCGAATCTTTCCGTCCCAAAGTTTGGTTTTTACCGAGGCAAAAAAGCTCCGTCCCCCGGACCAATCCGCGAGAGCATAGTTTCGGTCCCGGGTGGAAAATACCCCCCACAAAAAGTCGAACTTCTCGATTTCAAATCCACCAAAGAAACCGGTGGCCCGGCCGGGGCGGAAAATATTGGCCAGGTTGCTTCGCTCGACGGTTTTGATTCTCCGCGAGCTGATGGCCCACTCACCTCCAAAATCAATCTTGGTGAGGCCGTATCCCCAGAACGGTTCATCAAGAATACCGATATCCTTTGACTCGTAGGTGATGGTCAGGGTGTCAAAGTCATCATGCCTGAGCCGCGGGTCGTTGAAGCTCCCGTTCTCCAGGTTGATCCGCCCTCGCAACTCCCAACGGTCAAAAAACCTCACCGACGCTCCGAACCGGAAACGCCGTAACTGCTGCCCACTACCGTCAAATCTGCGACCACGGTCGGTGCCATCCGTGTGGATCCACTGCTGCTGAAAACGACCAAAGATTGTAACCTCCTGAATGTAGGGGTTTTTCTTTTTCTTCTTCGTATAGAGCTCCCCAAAGTCCTGAAGGTGGTCGCACCAGTCTCCGCCCCCCTTTTTCTTTTTCTTTTTCTTCCCGTCTCCCGCATCGTCCGAGAAGGCCCCGGCTGCTCCCATGATTCCTGCAAAAAACACCAACAACTGAAGTGCACCGAATACTCTCATCATTTTTCTATCTGGCTCTCACGCGCAAGGCTCCCCTCTCGGGCAGGCGCGGGGCCGGAGTATGCACAAAGCAGCTACACCTCCAATATCAATTTGCAGCCTGCAAATTGATCTGGTCACGGCGACCAGCCGCGTATGCCGAAAAGTGAGCGGTGATTTCATCGCGAACTCTGCGAAAGACGGACAACTGCTCTTCCTCGTTTCCGGTGGCATCTGCTGGATCGTCGAACGGAAAATGGTGCCTGTTCACCTGCCCGGGAAAGACCGGACAAACCTGGTCGGCTTTTCCACAAACGGTAATCACCGTTTCAACATCACGGCTCAGGAACTCATCCAGATGTTTTGAACGATGGCCTGTCATGTCGACTCCCTTCTCCTCCATGGCTTTGATCGCCAGGGGATGAACGAAGCCCGCCGGTTTGGAGCCGGCACTGTGCACTTCGAAATCCTCCCCCAGTTCGCGGGAAAGGACGGCCTCCGCAAGATGTGAACGGCAGGAGTTTCCTGTGCAAAGAATGAGAATGAGAGGACGGGACATCGTTCAATCGTTGGTTTCCTGGAAAAGGCGCTTCTTCAACCAAAAGGAGACATGGACCAAGCCGATCAGAGCCGGCACCTCCACCAAGGGACCGACCACGGCGGCAAACGCCACCCCCGAGTCAATTCCGAAGACGGCAATCGCGACCGCAATGGCCAGTTCAAAATTGTTTCCCGAAGAAGTGAAGGCGATGCTGGCCGATCGCGGGTAGTCGGCGCCAAGTCGCGACGCCATGACAAAACTTACAAAGAACATCACCGCAAAATAAATCAGGAGGGGCAGGGCAATACGAACGACATCGAGAGGGAGCTCCACGATGGCATCACCCTTGTAGGTAAACATCACCACGATGGTGAAAAGGAGAGCGGCCAAAGTCATTGGCGAGATACGCGGAATGAAGGTTTCGTCGTACCACTTCTCCCCTTTCAACTTCACCAGAAAAATCCGGCTGAAAACTCCGGCCGCGAAAGGGATACCGAGATAGACCATGACACTTTGGAAAATGTCGCTCATCGCGACCTCGACCACCACGCCTTCCAGGCCCACCCAGGTCGGAAGCACCGTGATGAACAACCAGGCATAAGCGCCATAGAGCAGAATCTGGGCAATGCTGTTCAGGGCCACCAAACCGGCGGCATATTCACTGCTCCCCTTCGCAAGATCATTCCAAACCAAGACCATCGCGATACAGCGGGCCAACCCCACCAGAATGAGACCCACCATGTATTCCGGTTGGTCTTGAAGAAGCACCACCGCGAGAACCCACATGAGGACCGGTCCGACGATCCAGTTTTGGAAAAGAGAAAGGCCGAGAACGCGAAAATTGGAAAACACCTTCGGAAGCTCGCCATACTTCACTTTCGCGAGGGGCGGATACATCATGAGGATGAGCCCGATGGCGAGCGGGAGATTGGTGGTCCCGACTGTGAGCGGAGCAAAGAAAGCCGAAGGATCGGAAAGAACCAAACTTCCCAGCAGGACACCGAGAGCCATCGCCAGAAAAATCCAGACCGTCAGGTAACGGTCCAGAAAAGACATCTTTTGGGAAACGGAACTCATGTCAGCCTAACAACATCCGGTTTTGCCCGAGCAGGGATCAGTTTGCCCCACCCCAAGTCCGGAAGGAATCGCCGGCAACCCACAGAGCTCCGGGGCGAGACACTCCGTGTGTTTGTGCCCGAGTCGCAGAACCACGGCCTCATCCGAAACTTGCGCTTCTTCAACGGCATACTGCGAAATGACCTCTTTCTCATACTCAACCTCTACCGGCACACTCTCGTCAGGAAGATAGGGCTCGGCCTTTGCGAGGATGGAGGCCATCTTGCCGGTTTCGATTCGATGATCGATGTCCTCGCCCACCCAAATCTGAAGCTGACAGGTCACCTGCTCACGAAGAGTCCCTCCGCAATCGAGAAAAGTTTTCTGCACCCGTCCCACCTCCGTGATGTGGAAGGAAAGAGGGACGGCAGAGCCATCGGGAAGCATGACCTGGAATCGCTTTTGCGAGTTTTCAGCGAGGAGCTTTTTCAATTCGGAGAGAATCATCGGGATATCTTGGTTTTGGTTCGAGGTTTGGAAATCAACTTACGCGGACCGGGACAACAACTCGCCTCTCGATCGGCCAACCGCTGAGCGGCCTTCTTCGCATCGGATTTCAGGACACGATCGCGCTCCGAGCCATAATGACGCGAGATCGCGGCGATCAACGGAAGCACCTTCCGGTCAATCCGGAAGTAGGTCCACTTCTCACACTTTTCGCTCTCCAGCAATCCCGCCTTGCGAATGATCTGCACATGGCTTGAAAGCGTCGATTGGGGCATGCCGAGGATATCGGCCAATTCGCAAACACAGAGAGCTTTCTCCATGACGAGGGAAACAATCCGCCAGCGGGTCGGGTCGGCCAGCGCCCGGCTGAATGAAACGACATCATTCATCACGGAAATCTTCGTAACGAATTTTTTCGTTATGTCCAACTAAAATCGAGTTCTTGTGATGCCCGCCCTCCTTGTCGTATCGTCCCGCCGAACTTGACGGAAGCGGCGGTTGAATGGCCCCGGCTCCATCAATGCTCCGCACGGCCAAGAACACCAATCCCTCATGCGAATCCGCCCCTTCTTTTCCCGTGCCCGACGATTGGTGCTTTGGGACGGCCGGGAACGCCGGCTTGAGAAAACGGCGGGCGCCCTCTGCCAGGTGTTTGCCTCGTTCATCAACCATGACGGCGAAGCATCCCGTCGCGAGGTGGAAATTGTTTTTGATTTTGTTCGACGGGTTTTCCCGGAGAGCGATCACGGTTTCCTGGGCCGCAAGCTTGAATCAGCAGTTGCCCGTCCGCAAAATCTCGCTCCCTTTCTCAAACACCTCAGAAAACACCTTCACGCCGAACACCGGCTGCCCCTGGCTCTTCAGCTTTTTTCAGTCATTCGAGCGGGCGGCAACGATCCCGGTGAAAGGAAGCGCTTCACCGAAGTGATGCAATCACTCGGCAACGGCAATCTTGCCCGGGCGGTGGAAACCGAGCTTTCGACGACTAACGCGCCCAAATCAAACCTTCTCCCCCGGGTCGATTTCGGACCGGGAATGAAAAAGGACATCAGACTTCCCACTGACCCGGAAACACCCAGTTTTCGCTGCTATCGTGCGGGCACCCTGATTCTCGTCCGCAATCTGGCCAAGGAAGCACTGTGGGTCAGAGGGCGCCGGATTGGAACAGATCGCCTGGTCCAGGTGGGTCCGAGCGACGATGTGGTCGCCGGGCGGCGCCGTTTCAATCATCTCGATCTGGCTTTCTTTTTGCAAACCGAAGAGCGGGGCCCGACCCCGCCGTTTTACCTGGTCGAGAACGACGGTGACCTGACGCTGGTTCGCAACAAGTCACGTGCCGCTCTTGCCAAGATCACTTTCGGGCACCGTGTACGACTCGAGCCCCTGCAGGAACGTTCGCTGACCGACCAGAATGGCAAGCCCCTTTCCAAAGGCGAACAACGTGAACTCGATTATCACGATGTCATCCATGTGACCGACAAGGAGTCTCTCACGCTTGAGTCGCTCCGCCAGCTGACCCAGCAAACCGGCCAGCGTTTTGTGCTTCCTGCCGGACGCCGAAAGATCCGTGTCTCCAACGATCCCCAGGAACTCACCGGTGACAGCCTCCTTGTCACTCCCGGTCTGGCGGGTCGCTTCGTGCTGGAAATCGAATTCGATCCGGCAACCGGACTGGGCGAGGTCGAGGTCCTTGAATCAAGCGAGGCGATTCTTGCCAACGGGTCCCCTCT
>JASFWU010000013.1:0-17761 GCA_050049035.1 Akkermansiaceae bacterium
CACTACCTTCGCGGTTACGCGGTGTATGATTCGACCAAGGAAGATTCCGATCCTCTTTCGAAGCCAACGGAGGTTCCCCATCTCAATCGGGTCACCCCGCACCTCTACAAGCTGAGCCACGATCTCGCCTGGAAGAACTTTGCCATGATCATTTCAGACGAAGGCAAGGGACTCATCATCGACTGCGGGTTGTTCCGGGCCGAGGTGCTTGATCAGATCATCGAGGGCGCCAAAAAACACCTCGGACTGAAACAGATCGATGCCCTTTGGGTCACGCACATGCACGGCGATCATTTCCTCTTGGGGCCTCACCTGAAGGAAAAGCACGGCGTCGAAACCTGGTCGATGGATCGATTTGCGGATCTTTGCGAGCATCCCTCGCGATACGATTACTCCGCGATGATTTCTGCCTACGGCGAAGGAATTGATGGAATGAAAATCGACAAGACCTTCCAAAGCGGAGAGACCTTCGAATGGGAAGGCTACACCTTCCATGTCGATTGGATGCCCGGACAAACCGAGTTTGCTTCGTGCCTTTGGCTCGAGCTCGATGGGCAACGTGTGGCCTTTACCGGAGACAACCTTTTCGCCAATCCTGAGAGCAAATCACACGACGGACACGAATGTGTGGTGGCTCGCAACAGCGGGATCATTGGTGAAGGGTACCTGCACGGGGCGAGGTATCTTCAAAAGCTCAAACCCGACCTCATGATGGGCGGGCATTCCTGGGTCATGCCCAAGCCCGCTGCTCTTATCGAACGCTATCACACCTGGGCCACCGGAATGATCGAGCTCTTCGAGGAGATGCTCCCCGCGGAGAACTACGAGTATCTCTTCGATCCCTACTGGGTATCTGCTTACCCGTATCGGGTCGATCTCAGCAACGAACGTGAAACGGTCGTCGAGGTGACCGTTCGCAACTTCCGGAACAAACCTCAAAAGCACGAGATCGAATTGAAGCTCCCGCCAGGTGTTTCTGCGAAACCCAAAATCCTGACCGGCACCATCCCCGCCCAAAGTCGCAAAACCTATCCGGTCAAATTGACCTTTGATGGCAAACAGGATTCACAAGATCTCCAAATCGCGACCTTCGACATCACGCTCGATCAAGAACGCCACGGCGAGTTGTTTGATTTCCTGATCAAGTGAGAGACGGGACAGACTAAGCAATGATCTCCTTCACCACGCGTGATTTCTCAACGCCGGTGAGTTTGAAATCGAGGCCCTGGAATCGGTAGCTGAACTTCTCGTGATCAATGCCGAGGAGGTTCAGCGCGGTCGCATGAAGATCCCGGACATGGACCGGATTTTCCGCAACATTAAAGCTAAAGTCATCGGTTTTGCCGTAAGTCGTTCCCGGTTTGATTCCGCCTCCGGCCATCCAGAGGGTGAAGCAACGGGGATGGTGATCGCGTCCCGCTTCCGGGCTGTCCCACTTTCCTTGTCCGGCCACGCCACGACCAAACTCTCCGCCCCAAATCACCAGAGTGTCTTCGAGCAATCCGCGTTGCTTGAGATCCTTGATCAAAGCCGCGCTCGCCTGGTCGGTATCGCGACAACGGGCGGTGCACCAACTGGGGAGACGACTGTGATGATCCCAGTCGGGATGGAAGAGCTGGATAAAACGGACACCCCGTTCGGCAAGCCGCCTCGCCATGATGCAATTCGCGGCGTAGCTGCCCGGCCGACGGGAATCCTCACCGTAAAGCTGGAAGGTTGATTCCGGCTCATCGCTCATGTCCGCCAGATCCGGAATGCTCGTTTGCATTCGAAAGGCCATCTCGTATTGCTGCAAGCGGGTCGCGATTTCAGGGTCGCCCGTTTGCTCGAGACGCTTGCGATTGAGCGCTCCGATGCCATCCAACATGGCCCGGCGCCCTTCCCGCGAAAGGCCATCGGGATCGCGAAGGTAAAGAACCGGATCCTTGGCATTTCGAAGTTTCACGCCCTGGTAACGCGACGGAAGAAAACCGCTTCCCCAATAGTGATCGTAAAGCGGTTGATCACTGGGACGCTTCATCCTCGAAATGAGAACGAGATAGTCGGGAAGGTTTTTATTTGTGCTTCCCAAACCATAACTGGCCCAGCACCCGAAGCTGGGACGTCCGGGAATCTGGTGACCGGTAAGGAACTTGGTCATCGCCGGAGCATGATTGATCTGGTCGGTGGTCATCGACTTCACAAAGCAAAGCTCGTCGGCGATCGAAGCGATGTGCGGCAACCACTCGCTCACGGTTGCTCCACTTTTGCCATGCTTCTTGAATTTGGTGATGCCCGGCAGGATCAACTGCTTCTTGCCGGCCGTCATCGTGGTGAGCCGCTGCCCCTGACGCACGCTGTCGGGCAACTCCTTCCCCGCCCACTTCATGAGGCCGGGCTTGTGATCAAAAAGCTCCAGCTGTGAAGGCCCGCCCGATTGGGTCAGAAAGATGACCCGCTTGGCTTTGGGCGCGATGCCTTGAAGCGCGGGATGGGCTCCGGTTTCCTTGCCGAGCAAATTCCCCAGCGCGATCGCGCCCAGATTCAGGCTGCCTTGTTGAAGAAAGGCCCGTCGGCCGACGTGGGTGCAGAAGTCATTCATGGGTGATGGTTTCGTCGAGGTTGAGAAAGACGCTGGCGACCGTCATGAGCGCCGCTGTTTTGGGAGCGAGATCCCGCGAAGGAGGAGTTTGCTGTCCCACCGTGATCAACTTGAGAGCGTCGTCCGGAGATTTCTCGAAGAGGGCGAGATTCTTTTTCCAAACGGCTTCGATGGCCTTGCGTTCCTCTTGATCGAGGTCGCGGAAGAGAACCCGACGAGACATCATTCCCACCGGATCATCGGCTTTGAGAAACTGATCGGCCAGGGCACGGGAAGCCTCGAGCATGTTAATGTCGTTGAGGAGCACGAGGGCATGAAGCGGCGTGTTGGTGCGGCGAACATTAACTTCACAAACGCGACGCTGCGCACTGTCGAAGAGGAAGGTAGGCGCGCTCGAACGTCTCCAGTAGGCATACAAGGTCCGGCGATACTGGGCAGGCCCCACGCTGGGGCGATAAGTGAAACGTCCCATGAAAATCTCGTTCCAAACTCCAACCGGCTGCCACGGCTTCACCGGCGGACCACCGAGTGCGGGATTGATCAAACCGGAAACCGCCAGCGCCTGATCGCGCAACATCCACGCTGGCAGGCGGAACCTCGGCGCTCTGGCGAGGAGGCGATTGTCGGGGTCCTGCTCGCGATGAGCCGATGAAATCTCGCTGGCCTGCCGATAAGTTTCACTGGTCACAATGAGGTTCAGGATGTGCCGCAGGTTCCAGTCGTTTTCCATCAACTCAACTGCGAGCCAATCGAGGAGTTCCGGATGGGTCGGAAGTTCGCCCTGCAATCCAAAGTCACCCGGCGTGCGCACCAGTCCCGCACCAAACATGAGCTGCCAGAGATGATTCACAATGACTCGCGCGGTCAGTGGGTGCTCACTGGAAACAAGCCATCGCGCCATGTCGAGTCGATTGGCCCGTGCACTCCCCTCGGGATCATGAATCTCGGAAAGGTATCCCGTTTTCACTTCGGCTCCTTTGGCATCCCAAACACCACGCTCAAGGATGTGGGTCTTTCGTGGAGCCTTGCGCTCGGCCATCACCATGACGCTGACATCACCGGCAGAGCGTTTGATTTCACCGAGCTGCCGGTTGGCCTGATCAAGAAGGCTCTTGGCGGATTGGTAATCGGCGTCATCGAGCAGGAATTGCGCGAGCAAGCGCTTGCGAAGATCGGGCGACACTTCCTTCACTCCGGCCAGGGCCTCAAGTGGAGCTTGTTTCAAGCCACGCACCGTTTCGCCGGCCTGGTCAGTCATTGAAATCCGAAACCTTCCGATGTTGGCCTTTCCATGAGTGGAACGATGAAGAAGGACAAAGGTCACCGTTTCATCAGGCGCGAGCACGAGGGGTTTGCGAAATGAGAAAACCGCGGTGCGCTTCCTGGGCGCTTCCTTGCTGTCGGCACCCCAGCCGTTGCGCGGGTCGTCATCGAGAGTGTCTTTGACTTTCCCGTAACGGCCGGGTCCGGATTCGAGGTCGGCAACCGCGGAGGCCATTTCCACTTCACGGACCTGCGACGATCCCTTGCGACGAACCAAGACCTTCACATTGGTCAGGGTGAAACGACCACCCGTTCCCCGGGAAAGTCGACCGTCGGTGTGGCTTTCATGAGGGAAGACTTCGAGCTTCCAACCGGTGACACGGGAGAGATCTTTGGGTGCGAGATAATCGACATGGTAGTCGTCCTGACGCGGGTCCGGCCCTTTCGCCTGCACCGTGCCATCGGGTTCGATTGCAAAAGTGCTTCCTTCGACCGAACGAATGGCGGAGGGCTTGGCGACCCGCCACGCGCGATAGTCCTTGGGCAGGGATTCGCGGGTCTTCGTCAGCCACGTTTCAAAACGCTTCCCGGCTTTGGCCCGCTCGGCTGATTCGATGGGACGGCAATGATTCACCCAGTCGGTGGCTTCCTTCAGCGATCGTGCCGCGGCTTTCGAACGATACTTCAAGTAAGGCTCCGCTCCCTTCCCGGCCTTCCCGTCTTCGTCGACACTATTGAAGAAGGCAAACATGCGGTAGTAATCTTCGTGGGAGATGGGATCGAACTTGTGACTGTGACATTGCACACATCCCAGCGTCAGCCCCATCCAAACGGTGCCGGTGGTGTTGACGCGATCGATGACGTAGTCGATGCGCGACTCCTCGGGATGCCGTCCCCCTTCGCCATTCGTCATGTGATTGCGGTGAAAAGCGGTGGCGAGAATCTGTTCCTTGGTGGCTTTCGGTAAAAGATCGCCCGCGATTTGCTCGATGGTGAATCGATCGAAAGGCAGGTTGCGATTGAAGGCATCGACCACCCAATCCCGCCACGGCCAGTTGGTGCGTTCGGCATCCTGCTGGTATCCATCGGTATCGGAGTAACGCGCGGCATCGAGCCACCACATCGCCATGCGTTCGCCATGATGCGATGAGGCCAACAACTTCGAGGTGTATTCCGCCCAGGCCTTGTCGGTGTTGTTTTTGGTCAACCGCGCCACGTCTTCAGGCGCCGGGGGCAAACCGGTGAGGTCAAAGGAGAGACGTCGGGCCAAGACATGAGGCTTCGCACGCGGGGATGGCTCAAGCGGGCTGTCGGCCAAACGCTTTCGCACGAAGGCATCGACCGGGTGCTTGGCGGCATCGGGCACCTCGGGGCGAACGGGCTCTTGAAACGACCAGTGCTTACCCCACGGTGCTCCTTCTTTCAGCCAACGTTTGAAGGTCTCCTTTTCGTCAGCGCTCAGAGGCTTGCGATGGGAATCGGGCGGAGGCATGACCTCGTCTTCGTCGTCCGAAATGATGCGGAGCCAAAGTTCACTCTCCTCGGGGTCACCGGGAAAAACGGCGAAGAAGCCATCGCGGTCTTTCTTGGCCTCGGCTTCCAAATCAAGCCGCAGCTTGGCCTTGCGATGGCTCTTGTCCGGCCCGTGACAATGGAAACAACGGTCGGAGAGAATGGGCAGAATCTCCCGGCTGAAATCCACCGGCTTGGCGGAAGCTCCCGCATGACCGAGCAAAATGAACACAGCCATCCGGCTCAAAATAGAGCGGATTCGGTCACGGAAGGAGATCAGCATTCGCAGAGAGTGGCTGAAGGCGGGGAATTTGTCTTGTAGCGAGAGTTTGGATTTTTGGTATGTTTTGACCATGAATCACCAAGGCGAGCCCATTCTCGACGAGCCGTTTTTTGCCCGTCACCCGCTTGCCTCTGATCTCGCTTCGCTCTTCGACCATCTTCCCAATGTCATTTTCTACGCCAAGGATCGTGAGAGTCGGTTTGTCGCCGCCAACTCCGCGATGGCCGAGGCCAAGCCGCTGGAAGACCCACGATCCATTCTTGGTTGCACCGATCATGACTTTCACCCTCCCGCACTCGCCGATGCCTATGTCGCAGAAGATCGTCGGGTGATGGAGGAAGGGAAAGGCCTGCCCAACCAACTTTGGTTCGTGCTCGATCATCGCGGTCGGCCGGGCTGGTTCAATTCAAGCAAGGTGCCTCTTCGTGATCAAAAAGGACAGGTTGTGGGAATCGCAGGTGTGCGTTACGCCGTTGAGGCTCCGCACGAAGCGGAGGGTGGCTTCAAGGCACTCGCTCCGGTGATTCGTCATCTCGAAGAGCACTACGCCGAAAATGTCTCGATGAAAGCGATGGCCGATCTTGCCGGGCTTTCCTCGACCCACCTCAATCGAAGCTTTCAGGATCTCTTCGGGGTCACCCCGACCCGCTTCCTCCATTCCATGCGAATCGAGAAAGCTCGACAGCTTCTCGCCGGCACCGATCGCAAGGTGGGCGAGATCGCCCACGAAACCGGCTTCCACGATCAAAGCCACTTCACCCGTCACTTCCGCAGACAAACCGGGATGACGCCGCGCTCATACCGCGTGCGCTTCCGGACAGCTGGTTAGCGAAAAAGTGTTAGTATTCTGTCGGGTTGAGGTTAGACCTTCCCAATCATGAAAAGGGACCTGTTCATTCACGGCACCTGGGTTTTGGTGGCCGTTGGAGCTTTTGCCGTCGGAAAGTATGACTCCAATCCGAACGAAGAAGCTTCGAATGATCCCTCAGCGGAAAACAGAGAGTCACTGACTTCCAGCACACGAAGGAAAGCCTCCCGAGGTGGTTCGACCGATGGGGTTGATGGGACTGCGAAAGGCGACGCGACATTTCCGGGGGGCAGCACCACGGTGATTGTTGCGGAAGACATGTCTGAGTTGGTGCGACGGACCCTCGCCATCACCGACCCGATTGAGCGTCAACGCCAGTTTGCCGAACTCCTTGCCTCTTTGACCGCCGAGAATGCCGAGGCAGCCGTGAAGGCCCTGCGCGAGGCACCCCGGTCTTCCCGTTGGGGCTATGGACAGGAATTCAGCCTCCTGACGATGGCGTGGGGACGGCTCGATGGACCGGCTGCCCTGGCCTTTGCCTCGGGGCTGGAAGGACGCACCAAGGAATGGACGATGGGGACGGCTCTCTCGGGGTGGGCAAGCGAAGACCCGGCCGCCGCGATTGCCCGTGTCGAAGGGATCGAAGACGAAGGAGAACGCTCCCGATTGACGATTGGTCTCGTTTCAGGACTGGCCCGAAACGACATTTCGGCGGCCACCGAATATGTTTACAATCTCGCTGAAAATGATGCGCCCATGACCGACCGTTATATGGACACGGTGGTTCGACAACAATTGACGCAGGGTTTGGATGCCGCCACTGCTTGGACCGATTCGCTGCCAAACGGGGAGCTCAAGGGATCGGCGCTCGGACGGGTGGCCGACGAGTATGCCCGCCTGGATCCCGAGCAGGCAGCGACGTGGGTCACCCAGTATGCCGAACAGGATTTTGCCACGAATGCGATTGGTGAGATTTCCGAAGAGTGGGCGGAAAGAGATCCCGTCGCCGCGATCGAATGGACCGAAAGTCTTCCGGAAGGAGAAGGTCGCCGTCGCGCAGTCGCGGAAGCGGTCTACGAATGGGCCGGGGACAACCTCACCGAAGCCGGGAACTACGTTTCCGCACTCCAGCCGGGGGAGGAGCGCGATTCCGCGGTCAGCTCCTACACGCGTCGGGTGGTCAATGAGAATCCGGAAGTGGCAGTCGAGTGGGCTCTCTCCATCCAAGGCGAAGAACTTCGTCAGGAAACAACCGCCCGAACCATCCGCGAATGGCGTGAGCGCGATCCCGCCGCGGCCCAGGCATTCATCGACGACGCCCAACTTCCGGAATCAGTCATTCAGGAAATCAACCGTCCCCGCGAACGGGATCGTTGGGGGCGCTACCGCTAGTTCCCTGATCGATCAATCATTGGTGATTGCCTCGGACGAGGGGGATTTAAAAAGCGGCACGAGGAGAACAATACCAATCGCGAGCAGCGGCAATCCGTAGGGTAGGTCGCCGTAGAGCGTGAGGCCCGTTCCAAGGAGAACGGCGAGAATGGCGAGGCTGCCGAAGAAGGCCTTCAACAGATCGCTCCCAACCGAAGGTTCGTTCGGATCGTGCGGCTTGGTGCGGAATCGATCCCAGCTGCTTCCGGGAGGTGATGTTTGATCCGCGAATCTTGAAAGGGTGGCCTTGGGCTCGGGAGCGGTGAGGAAAGTCACCCCCAACCAGACCGAAGTCGTCAGGACCACCGTCCCCAGATAAGCCCACGGTCCAAGCTCATCCGCCCACCCGAAGGGATCGGCAAACGGAAGGGTGGACTTGCTCACAAACAGATAACTGGAAAGCACCGCCGTGATCATGGCGGCGATTTCGCTCCAGGCATTGACCCGCCACCAAAGCCATCGAAGCAGGTAAACCAATCCCGTTCCCGCTCCAATCATCAGAATGACATCGAACATCTGGGCGGCATTGGAAAAGAAGAGGGCCACCAACGAGCCCAACGCGAGGACGATGACACTGGTCACCCGACCAACAAAGACCTGCTGTTTTTCCGAGGAGTCCGGATGGACAAAGCGCTTCCAGAAATCCTTGGTCAGGTAGGAGGAGGCAAGGTTGACCTGGGTGGAAAGGGTCGAGATGTAGGCGGCGATTAACGAGGCCAAAACAAGACCTTTCAAACCGACGGGCAGTTGAGCCACCATCGCGGGATAGGCCGCGTCATCCTTGAGCTTGTCTTTCTCGAGATCCGGGAAAGCCTCACCAATCGATTCGACAGTTGGAAAGACCACAAGAGAAGCGAGCGCGATCAGGATCCACGGCCAGGGACGAAGGGCATAATGGGCCACGTTGAAAAAGAGGCTCGCCTTGGTGGCATGCTCTTCATTTTTCGCGGCAAAAATCCGCTGGGCAATGTAGCCACCGCCTCCGGGCTCGGCTCCCGGATAATAAGCGGTCCACCATTGAATCGCGATCGGGATGATGAACAGGGCCACCCAGGCGTCTTGTGTTGAAGGCACGAGTGACATCTTGGCCTGAACACTTTCATGAGAGAAGAGACCGTCGAGTCCGCCGACTGCATCCATGTTGAGGATGTAGATCGTGGCGGCAATCGAGCCGACCATGGCGAGGGCGAATTGGAAAAAGTCAACCAGCAGGACCGAACGCAATCCTCCCGCCACGCTGTAAAGCAGAGTGGCTCCGGCCCCAATCAGGATCGTTTGAGTCGGAGAAAGCCCCATGAGGATGCCCATGATTTTGATGGCTGCGAGCGACACCACCGCAATGATGAAGACGTTGAAAGCGAGACCGAGATAGAGGGAGCGAAAGCAGCGCAGAATCTTCCCACCGGTTCCGGAATACCTGAGCTCGTAGAATTCCACATCAGTGACCACCCCGGATCGACGCCAACGGCGGGCAAAGACGTAAGTGGTGAGAAGGCCGGAGAAGACGAAGGACCACCAGAGCCAGTTTTTTGAAACGCCCTGAGTCCGCACCCAGTCGGTCACAAGTGTGGGCGTATCAGCGGCAAAGGTGGTGGCCACCATCGAAACACCCAGCAACCACCACGGCATCGATCGACCGGCCAAAAAGAAGCTCTCCGAGGTTCCCTGGCTCTTTTTGGTCGCCCACCATCCAATTCCGAGGCTGACGACCAGAGAAACCACGATCACCACCCAATCAATGCTCTCGATCATGCTTCCGTCTTTAGATTGCCCCGGAGCATAAGTCGAACCTTGCTTCAGACTGACCTCAGCGTTGGAAATCGAGCGTTCCTTTCCAGAAAGGGGATGGTATTTTGGAGATCGCCCGTCGGTCGAATCGATTGACAAAACCCAAGCCCGCAACCCGTAGCTGGGAGCCCAGTATTCATGAAACACTTTTTCCTTTTCCTGTTCGCCATCCTGCCGGCCTCCGCGGTCACTTTCCAGGATGACGACACCGTTGTTTTGCTCGGTAATACCTTTATCGAGCGCGCCCAGAAATACGGCCACCTCGAAACGGCTCTCACCCTGGCCGCCGACAAGAAGAACCTGAAGTTCCGCAACCTTGGCTGGAGCGGTGACACGGTCTTCGGACACGCCCGCAGCTACTTCGGGCCGCCCGCTGAAGGGTTTCGCCGTCTCACCGCCGACCTCACCGAGCTCAAGCCCAATGTGGTCATCGTCTGCTACGGCGCCGGGGCGGCGTTCAAAGGAAAAGACGGGCTCACCGAATTCATCGATGGCTACACGACCCTGATCAAGATGATCCAGTCGGCGGCCAACCCACGCGAGATCGTCATCGTTTCTCCTCCGCCCGCCGAGTCCCTCCCCTCACCTATGCCGGACATGACTGCCCACAACAACAATCTCGCACAATACACCAAGGCGCTGGCCGGACTCGCCAAGGAGCACGGGCTTCAGTTTGCCGACTTTCACAACACCACCGGATCGATCAAAGGACTCACCGACAACGGTCTCCACTTCACCGACAAGGGATACGAAGCAATCGCTCCAAAATTCGTGGAGTCACTCGGATTGAAGAACTCGGCTCAACTCGGACACGGTTCGGTCAAGGCCTTCCGCGAAGCGATCATCGCCAAGAACAAGCTCTTCTTCTTCCGTTGGCGGCCTGCCAACGAAACCTACCTCCGCCTTTTCCGGAAACACGAACAAGGTCAGAACGTGAAGGAACTCCCCATGTTCGACCCACTCATCGAAAAGTCCGAAAAAGACATCGAATCCCTTCGCACCTCCATCCTCGCTCTCAAGTAATGATCTCCCGAATTATCCTCGCCACCTCGCTGGCCGCCCTGACCGCCCACGCCCAACGCGGTCTCAAAAACATTCCCGATCCCGACCCGGTCAAACAACAGGCCGCCTTCAATCTTCCGGAAGGCATGCAGATCGAGCTCTTTGCCTCCGATCCCATGATCGCGAAGCCGGTGCAGATGAACTTCGATACCCAGGGACGTCTCTGGCTCGTGTCCAGCGGGATGTACCCGCACATCGTTCCCGGCGCCGAGGAAAATGATCGCGTCCTCATTCTCGAAGACACCGATAACGACGGCAAAGCGGACAAGCGCATCGTCTTCGCCGACGACCTTCACATTCCCACCGCAGTTCTTCCGGCCGACGGCGGGGCCTACATCGCAAACTCCACCGAGATCCTCTTCCTCAAGGACACCGATGGTGACGGCAAGTCCGACGAACGACGCGTGGTTCTCTCCGGATTTGGAACGGAAGACACCCACCACCTCGTGCACACCTTCGAGCAGGGGCCCGACGGCATGCTCTATTTTCTGCAGTCGATCTACATCCACACCCACCTCGAAACGCCCTACGGCATCCGCCGACTCATGGGTGGTGGGGTGTGGCACTTCCGTCCGGAAACCCAACGCGCCGAGATTCTTTCCAAAGGCCTCATCAATCCCTGGGGATTCATCTTCGATGACTACGGGCAGACTTTCGCGACCGACGGAGCCGGTGGTCACGGCATCAACGACATCTTCCCGCGCTCGGTCTTCCGCACCTCGCCCGGAGCCCGCCGCATTGTCGACGGCCTCAATCCCGGACAGCCGAAACTCTGCGGCCTCGAGGTTCTCTCGGGATCACAAATCCCCGAAAAATACCGCGGCCTGCTCATTGCTCCGGACTTCCGTGGCCACCGCATCAATTCCTACCGTCTCTCACCCGACTCGGGGGCTTACGTGTCGACGCGCGTGGACGATTTCCTGAGTTCCTCCCACCGCGCCTTCCGTCCTATTGATGTCAAGATGGGACCCGACGGCGCCCTCTACATCGCCGACTGGTATAACCCGATCATCCAGCACGGCGAAGTTGACTTCCGCGACAAGCGACGCGACCACACCCACGGCCGGATCTGGCGGGTGACCTTCAAAGGACAGCCGCTCGTCGAGAAGAAGAACTTCACCAAAATGGCGATCGACGAACTTCTCGCCCACACCATTTCCAAGGAACGCGTGCATCGCGAACAGGCCCGCAGCGAACTCCGGTCCCGCGATCGCTCAAAGGCTCTCCCGGTCCTCACTGCCTGGAGCAGCAAGCTGACGGACGAATACCAGCTCATGCAGGCGATGTGGAATCATCAGGCGCTGAACCACACCGCCACTGGCATCATCAAGAAGCTTCTCGCCTCCAAAGATGCCCGTTACCGCGCGGCTGCACTGCGGGTGGTTTACCATCGCCATGAAGAACTTCCGGATGCCGGTGACATTGTCGCCAAGGCCATCAACGATCCCAACGGACGGGTGCGTTTGTGGGCCATCAGCTGCCTCGCTCAAATGCCCGGACCCAAGTCGGTCCCCACCGCCTTGCAGGCCCTCGATCACCCGTTGGACAAAAACATCGACTTCGCCCTTTGGTCGATCGCCCGTGAACATCAGGACCAATGGGCTCCTGCCTTCGAAGCCGGCAAGCCGGTCTTTGGCGACAAGCTCGCTCATCTCATCTTCGCGATGAAGGCCCTCGGAAAGCCCCTTTCCCTCGCTTCCATCTTTAAAAGCATCGATGGCAACACCTTGAGCCCGGAAGAACGCGAAGACGCCATTTCCATCATCGCGCAAACCGGGTCGCCGGACGACCTCTCCAAACTCCTCGATCTTATCGCAAAAGAACCAGCGATTCTCAAACAGCTCATCACTGCCGCTGAAATCCGCAAGATTCAGCCGAAGTCGGGGAAGGAAAAACTCCTGCCCCTTCTCAAATCAACTGATCCCTCCGTCTTTGCCGACGCCGCCAAACTGGCCGGACTCTGGAAGCTCGGCCCGGCACGCCAAATCCTCATCCGGGCCTTGGTCAATACGAAGTCACCCCGCCGTCGCGAGGCGGCTGCTGAAGGTCTTCGCTTATTCAATGACAAAGAGACCATCGACTTTTTCTACAAACTTGCTGGCGGAGACGATGACGAGCGCAAGCGCGCGATCGGAGTGAAAGAACTGGCCAAGATTGCTCCGGAAAAAGCGGCCAAATTTGGCGCCGATCTCCTCATGCGGGATACCAACGGAGAAGATCCTTACGATCTCTACCGGAGCTTCCTCAGGAACCCCAAGGCTTCGTCAGCTCTCGCTAAAGCGCTCAAAGGAAAGAAGATCCCTGCCAAATCAGCCACCCTTGGACTGCAACGGGCCGGCACCACCGGACGTCCACCCAAGGATCTCATGAAAGCCCTTCGACTCGCCGGGGACCTCAAGCCCATGGCCCAGAAGCTTTCCAAGGATCAAATGGCGAAACTTGTCGACCGCGTGCTCAAGGAAGGCGATCCGCATCGCGGCGAAACCATCTATCGCCGCAGCGACATGGCCTGCCTCACCTGCCACGCCATCGGTGGAGTAGGCAGTCAGATCGGACCCGACCTCGTGAGTATCGGAGCGAGTGCTCCCGTTGATTACCTCATCACTTCGCTCCTCGATCCCACCGACAAGATCAAGGAGGGCTACCACACCACTTTCGTGGTGGAGAAAAACGGCAACAGCCACGCCGGCGGCCTCGTCAGCCAGAGCGACACCGAAGTGGTGTTGCGCGACAACACCGGCAAGATCATTCGCATTGCCAAGGCGGACGTCCAAAGCGTCACCATCAGCCCGGTCTCGATGATGCCCGCCGGTCTCACCGCACCCCTGCGCGAAGATGAATTCGTGGACTTAGTACGATTTCTCTCCGAGTTGGGCAAAGAGGGCGAATTCAAGGTCAGCTCCAAACCCATCGTCCGTGACTGGGTGGTGATGCAACCGCACCCCCGCACAGTCGACCAATACGGTCACTACGGCGCGGCCATGTTTGCGGAGCGCTTCGAAGGATACCAATGGACGCCCTACAGTGGAAAAGTGAGCGGCGAGCTGCTCCCCACCGAACTTCCGAAAGTTCGCGGACGGGGACGCGCCGCCTGGGCGGTGGCCCGTTTTGGAATCGACCGCAAAGGAACCGTCAAAATCAAGATCAACGACACCAGCACGATGCACCTCTTTGACGGGAAGAAGGAAATCAAGCTTCCCGAAAAGGGCTCCGCAATTGTCGAGGTCACCGGAAACAAGGATCCACGCAACTTCACGATCGCGGTCAACCAATCCGCTCGCCCTGCTCCTGTCCTCATTGAAATTGTTGAATAATGAAACTCCTGAAACTCACTCTTCCACTTGGCGTCGTCGCTCTCGTTCTGGCCGCCCAAGATTCCAAGCCCGCCGCACCCGCCCATCAGAAGCTCCTTCTTTCCTCAGGGGTCTACACCGAGGGTGCTTCTTTTGGCGACATCAACGGAGACGGGAAAGTCGACCTTCTCGCCGGTCCGCTTTGGTGGGCCGGGCCCGACTTCAAGACCTCGCATCGCTATCGTCCCGGAGAAGCCGTGCCCGCCGTTGGATACAAGCACAACTCCTTCCTGAGCTGGGTCGTCGACGTCAACAAGGATGGTCGCGCCGACATTTTCCAGGTGGCGCACGATGGCAAATTCCACCTCGATCTCTATCTTCAGCCAAAAGAAAAATCCGAGAACTGGCCAAGGCACCGCGTGGCAGAGAAGGTCGGCAACGAATCACCGGAGCTTGCTGATCTCGATGGCGACGGGACCTATGAATTCATCGCGATGAAGGATGGACGTTTTGGCATTTTTCATCCCGACCCCAAGGCGCCTGAGAAACCCTGGACCTTCCAGCCCATCTCGGACTCGCGCACCAGGTCACCTTACTACCACGGCCTCGGACTGGGCGATCTCAATGGCGACGGCAAAACCGATCTCCTCGAGAAGGATGGATGGTATGAAGCGCCCGCCAATCTCAAACAAGCAGGCAACTGGGCCTTCCACCCTTATCCCTTTTCCAAGAAAGGCGGGGCACAAATGCTCGTCTTTGACATCGACGGCGACGGAGACAACGACGTCATTTCCAGCACCTCGGCCCATTCGTGGGGACTGGCCTGGTTTGAGAGCGAGAAGAAGGACGGTAAGATCAGCTTCAAGAAACACGACCTTGTTCCGGAAGACAAATCGGCGGGCGTCGGCGGGGTTTCCTTCAGCCAGGCTCACTCACTCGTTGCCGGTGACTTCAATAACGATGGCCTCACCGACTTCGCCACTGGCAAACGTTACTTTGCCCACAATGGCCGTGATCCCGGAGCAGCCCAACCTGCAGTGCTTTATGTTTACGAATTGGTGCGCGACCAGAAGGGCGCCCGTTTTGTCCCCCGCCTGATCGACAACGACTCCGGAGCCGGCACCCAGCTGGCCGCCACCGACGTGGATGGTGACGGCAAAACCGACATCGGAGTCGGCAACAAGAAGGGTGTCTTTGTTTTCAAGAGCGCGCGGTGAATCCACGAACGAGAGGACCAGCCCAGTTTTTATCATGAGTCGAATCCAGTCGTTCGTCTTTCTGATGCTGATCGTTCCGGCGGTCGCCTTCGCAAAGGATCCACTTGCGGGCAAACTTGCCACGATCGACGCCTACGCTGAAAAGGCGCGGGAGGACTGGAAAATCCCGGGAATGGCTGTGGCCATCGTCAAGGACGACAAGGTGGTCTTTGCCAAAGGGTACGGCGTTCGAAAACTTGGAAACAAAGAAGCAGTCGATAAAGACACACTCTTTGCCGTCGCCTCAAACTCCAAAGCATTCACCACCGCAGCGCTGGCCATTCTCATCGATGAAGGAAAAATCGGCGGATGGGACGACCGGGTCTCAAAGTATCTGCCGGACTTCCAACTCTACGATCCCTACGTCACCGAGAACCTCACCATTCGCGATCTCGTTTCGCATCGCGTGGGTCTCGGGACCTTCAGCGGGGATCTTCTCTGGTATGAAACAACTTATTCAAGCGAAGAGATCCTAAAGCGTCTGAGGCATCTCAAACCAGTGCGTGGATTCCGGACCGGCTTTGGTTATCAAAATCTCATGTTCATTGCCGCCGGCAAGATCGTTGAAAAGGTCTCGGGGAAGAGCTGGAGCGAGTTTGTCACCGCCCGGCTTTTGAAACCGCTCAAGATGAACCGCACCACCACGAGCGTGAAGGACATCAAGGACAACGCGGCCTGGCCTCACAACGAATCGGGTGGCAACGGGCTGCGCGCCCTGACTCATCGTGGTAATGTCGACAGTGCAGTGGCAGCGGCCGGATTGAATTCATCGGTCAGCGAGATGGCCAACTGGCTAAGGTTGCAACTCGACGGAGGAAGGTTTGAAGGAGAACAAATCGTCAGTCAGAAGAACATCTGGGAGATGCATCAACCGGCGGTGATCCTTCCGCTCACCAAGGGGTCGAGCAGCTTCATCCCGTCCCGCCATTTCAACACCTTCGGTCTTGGTTGGAATGTCTGGGACTATCACGGTCGCAAGGTTGTGTCTCATAGCGGAGGACTTGACGGGATGATCTCGATGACCGCGATGATGCCGGAAGAGAAGCTTGGTCTCGTCATCCTGACCAACAGCGAACAGTCGGTGCCGTCCGCCTTGCAATACAAGATTCTCGACGTCTTTTGCGATGCTCCGGCACGGGATTGGTCCGCAGAGTTTCTTTCGTTTGCAGAGTCTCGAAATCCAAAGACGCAACAACAGAAAACGAAGACACCCGCGGGCCTGAAACTTGAAAACTACGCCGGCACCTACACGGGAGAACTCTACGGCGATGCCACCATCACGATTGAAAAGAACCAACCGGTTCTCCGCCTGAAACCGTCACCAAATTTGGTCGCCGATCTTGAGCCCATCGATCAAAAGAACTTCCGGATCAAATGGCGTCCTTCCGTTTCCTACAACTTTCCTCCGGGTGTGGTGACCTTTACTCTGGGCAATAAGGGCCAGGCGGACGAACTCGTGATCGATCAACCCAACCGGGACTTCTGGTTTTATGAACTGGAATTTCGAAGAGCCGAAGAAGAATAATCCATTGGTGCCGTGGGGGTTTTCGTAAACCAAACGATCAGCCCGACAATATCCGGGAAGCTTCAACCACTCCATTGAACATCAAGGAGAAGGGTTTTTTCGCAAAGCGGGCGACTTATTCATTCGTTCAAACACCCGAAAACCTCTTTGCAAGGTCGGGCTCACTTTTGTTGTATTCGTCCCCGCAAGAGGTGCTGGTGCGCCGCACAACAAACACTCAACCGACCTTGAAAACACCCATGACCAAATCCGCACTATTCACACTGGGCGCGATGGCGACCGCATACTCCGCCAATGTTCCGCCAGAACTGGAAACCAAGCTTTTCGCCGGACCGGACAAAACCCCGTGCCCGGCCGTCATCGCCGCCGCCCCAACCGGAGAGGTTTATGTTGGCGTCGACCTTCAGGGATCTCTCGGCAAGAAACCAAACATGGGCTCGATTGTCCGACTGGTGGACACCGATCACGACGGCACCGCCGACAAGGTCACCACTTATGCCAAGATCGACAACCCGCGCGGGATTATTCCGATGGGCGACAAACTCATCGTCCTCCACTGCACCCAGAAAGACGGAAAGCCTCACAACCAACAGATTTCCGTTTTCACTGATGCCGACAATGATGGCGTGGCGGACGGCCCTCTCAAACCGCTGGTGAAGGGTATCGGAAACCCGAAGTTCATTCAAAGCCGCGGAGCGGACCACTGCACCAACAACATCCGGCTGGGAATTGATGGTTGGGTCTACGTCTCAGTCGGTGATTTTGGATTCGTGGACGCCGAGGGATCGGATGGCACAAAGCTGACCTTTCACGGCGGCGGAGTGGTGCGCGTTCGCCCGGATGGCTCGGAACTCGAAACCTTCATTCATGGAGCGCGCAACGTCTACGACGTGGCCATCGACCCATTCATGAATGTTTTCACCCGGGAAAACACCAACGACGGTGTCGGCTGGTGGGTT
>JASFWU010000185.1:0-5731 GCA_050049035.1 Akkermansiaceae bacterium
GGAGATCCGCCCGCTTTCGTAAATGGTGGGCAGTCCGCTTCCGGGATGGGTCCCTCCGCCCACGAGGTAGAGGTTGTCATATCCCTTCATGCGGTTGTGAGGACGGAAGTAGAGCATCTGATCCATGGTGTGGGAGAGATTGAAGGTCGCTCCCATAAAGATGCTGTAGTCATCACGCCAACCAGCCGGAGAGAGAATCTTTTCCTCCACAATGTGCTCTTTCAGATCCTTCATGCCGGTTCGCTCAATGATGCGGTCAATGATCCGGTCACGATACTCCTGCTGGGTTGATTCCCAGTCATGCCCATTGCGGACATTGATGGTCGGCACGAGAATGTAGAGCTGGGAATGGCCCTCGGGAGCAACGGTCGGGTCGGTGATGCTGCTGTTTCGGACGTAGATCGACATGTCATCCGAGATCTTGGTCTCTCCCTGGATGTCCCGGACATTCTGTTCGTAGTCCTCTGCGAAAAGAATGTGATGATGAGGCTCGTCTTCGTAGATCTTGTCGAGCCCGAGATAGATCATGAAAGCCGAACAGGAGAACTTTTTCCCTGCCATCTCCGCGGCAGGTTTGCTCCGGCCATTCATGAGATTGACCATGGCATGGGCGTAGTCGGCATTCATCACCACGTGATCTGCCTCGAGCACCTCTCCGCTTTCGAGAGTCACTCCCGACACAGTCTTTCCGGTGAAGTTCAACTCACGCACCGGAGCTGAGAGACGAATGTCCGCACCATCTTCTTCAGCCACTTTGGCCATGGCCTGCGAGATCTTACAAAGGCCGCCCTGAACGTGGTAGATGCCGTATTTGTATTCGGTGTAAGAGAGAATGGTAAATAGCGCCGGACACTTCCACGGGCTCATGCCGAGATACTTGGCCTGAAAAGTGAATGCCAGTTTGAGGCGGTCGTCATCAAAGTAGTGATCGAGCACATCCACCACCGACTTGGTTGTCGCCACGTAAGGAATGCACTTTACGAGCTCCTTGCGAAGGTAGGAGGAAAGCTTGTGGTAAGGCTTCTGGAGGACCGGGTAAACGGCCCGAAGCTTGTCGGCGTGATCGGCCATGAACCGACGAAAGCCATCCTCGTTGCCCGGGAAATTCTCAGCGACATTTTGGGCCATCGTTTCCGGATCGGAGCTGGTCTCGATGGTCCGTCCATCGGTCCAACTCAGGCGGGTCATTGGGTCGAGTTTGACGAAGTCGAGGTAGTCCGAACTCTTGCGACCGGCTTCGCCGAAGATTTCGTCGAGGGTAAACTTCTGATGAAGAAAGGTCGGACCGACATCGAAGGAGTAATCTCCCACCTTGATTTCAGAGTTCCTTCCACCGACACGATCGGCCTTTTCAACCACCGTGACTTCAAACCCGCGGTGGGCCAGAATCATTGCCGCCGATAAACCGCCCGGGCCCGCTCCCACCACAATGACTTTCTTCTTCATTTTCCCCCGATAAGTAGACGACACTCCCGCATCGGGCTAATACTTTTTTCCGTCCCACCATGGTCATCACCCGCTTTGCCCCCAGCCCCACCGGCCGACTTCACCTTGGGCATGCCTTTGCCGCCCGCGTCGCCCATGACCTGGCACGCAAAAACAAAGGCAAATTTCTTCTCCGCTTCGAGGACATCGACCACACCCGCGTGCGGCCCGAATACTACGAGGGAATTGTCGATGACCTTCAGTTCCTCGGACTGGATTGGGATGACGAGCCGTGGAAACAACTCGATCGTCTCTCCCACTACGAAGACGGGCTCGACATCCTCAAATCACTGGATGTGATCTACCCTTGTTATTGCACCCGACGCGAAATCGAATCTGAGCTTGCCACCCTGACCAATGCGCCTCACGGGCCGGAAGGGCCGCTTTATCCCGGGACTTGCCGGGGCCTCACAACGCCTCCCCCCGATCGCGAACCCGCCTGGCGACTCGACACTCAAAAGGCTGCTGAGCTCACCGGCGAACTGACCTTCACCGACCAAATTCATGGCACCATCCAGGTCGATCCACACCTTCTCGGAGACGCCATTCTGGCTCGCAAGGATATCGGAACCTCCTACCACCTCGCGGTTGTTATTGATGACGCTGCCCAGGAAATCACTCACGTGACTCGCGGCGAGGATCTCCTGCATGCGACTCATCTCCACCGTATGCTGCAAAGCCTTCTCAAGCTTCCCGAGCCGCAATATCTCCACCATCGACTCGTCCTCGACGAAAACGGGAATCGCCTCGCCAAGCGAAACGATGCTCTCGCGATTTCAACCCTACGTGATGAGGGACTCGACCCCTGGCAACACCCATTGCTCGCAGGTTTTGTTTAGTTGGCCTCGCCCCTCAACAATCGTCCGCCGCGTCCGGTCAGTTTCAGGAAATGATCCGGCGGGAGACCGTCGTTCTTCAGAAACTTGAATCCTTCACCGACCGGCGGGTCGTTGCTCACCTTGAAGATGGCAGTTCCTTCATCGACCTCATCGAACATCGCCACGTAGGCCGACTCGATCCCAGCAGCCCGAACGGCCACGAATTGATCCCAGTAGAATCGTCCGCCACGGCGTGGAATTTTTCCGAGTGGCTCCCCATTCATGTTGTGCCAACTGAAACCCGGGAAGACCACCGGGTGATACTCGAGTTTGGCCGCATCACACCACTTCCGGTCCTCGATCAAGTGGGTGACATGGCGACCGCTCTGGAAGTCGACCTTTCCGTATCTCCCCACCGCCCAGGGACTAATGATATCCGCCATCTTGAGAACTCGATGAAGATCTTCGTCACTCGTGGCGTCCCTCTTCTGCTCACGCCAGTAGTACGGAACACCCAACATGATGCTCATTCCTCCCCACTCGGGGTTGTGTTTCAAAAGGCGAATGAACCACTCGGCGTCTTTGAGTGAATACTTCCGGTCGTCTCCAAAACCCACTCCCCAAATCGCAACGAGAGGTTTTCCTCGATAGCGAAGATACGAGGTGTCGTTCGGATCGGTGCCCAACTTCATCTTCGTTCGCAACATCTTCCAATCTCTCGCCAACTCCTCGAAGTCATCCGACTTCATCCCCGAAAGATCATACATCAGGGCATACGCTCGTCCGTGGGCATTGGCCCCGGCCCGGCAATTCAGGAGCTTCTGATTGTCGGCCTTCAAGAGCTCGTACGAGTTTCGCTTGCGCGCCATCACCGACCCAAAACGCTGCACGAAGGCTCCGTCGATGCCGTATTCTTTCATCCACCGGAAATGACGGTCCACCGTCTTGGGATTCACCGAGCTGAAGACCTCGGCCACTCGTCCGTCCTTGTGACGAAAAGGCGTCGGGAACCTCTCGTCCTTTCCCAGCTCGGACATGTCGGGCCAGGTATCGATGGTGCAGGCTTCCGGAGAAAATTTCTTCCCTTTCCCGTAGTGATGAAAACCCAGACCGGACCCATCGCCGGGCGCCCGAAACCACCCCTGGTATCCTGTCATGACACGCCCCTTGAGGCCCTCCGGGTTCTTGGCTTGGTTGGCTCTTGGCTTGGAGCCTTCGAGAATCCCATAGGCCTCTGACATCGTGACCTGACCCGACAAGAAGGTCATTGCTGAAAACAAAAGGCACACACCCGACTGGAAACTCGTCATGACGAACCCATGCCACTTGGCCGTTGATGTCACAAATCAAAATCCTGCATTCGCCTCTTTCGGGGTTGGCTCACCACTCGACTCAAGCCAGCATCCCGCCATGACAGATTTCGATACGCCGATTGCCCGACGCAACACCGGATCTTTGAAGTGGGACCGCAGGCCCGACCTCGATCCCTTTTGGGTGGCCGACATGGATTTCACGTCACCTCCGGAAGTCATCGACGCGATTCGCCAGCGGGTTGGTCACGGAGTTTTCGGGTATGCCGTTCCGCAACCGTCTCTCACCGAGGCCCTTCAAACCTATCTGCAATCGCGTATCGGAGTCACGACACCGGAGGAACATCTCGTTCACCTCGGCGGACTGGTGCCTGCTCTTTCGCTGGCCGCCCGGGCCTTCGGAAAACCAGGTGAAGCCCTTGTGACCTGCACGCCATCATATCCTCCTTTTCTCGGGATCCACCATGACGGCGACCTGGAGCTCATCTCGGCCGACCACATACTTGTCGACGGGCGTTGGACCTTTGACTGGGATGCTCTCGAGGCAAGAGTCACTCCCGCGGCCAGGCTCTTTATCCTGAGCAATCCTCAAAACCCCATGGGGCGGGTTTTCACCAAGGAAGAGATCATTCAGTTGGCCACCTTCTGTCAAAAGCACGACCTCATTTTGGTATCCGACGAGATCCACTGCGACCTCATCCTCGATGAATCCGAGACCCCTCATTTTTCCGCTCTGGACCTGCCCGAGGAATTGCGTGACCGAACCATCACTCTTCTTGCTCCCAGCAAAACCTACAACATTGCGGGCCTGGGTTACGCCTTTGCGGTCATCCCGAACGACAGCGTGCGACGCAAGTTCACCGCAGCGCGCGGTCACACTCTTCCCGAGATCAACTGCATCGCCTACCACGCCGCCGAGGCCGCCTACCGGCACGGAGAACCCTGGCGCCAGGACCTTCTTGCCTACCTTCGCACCAACCGCGATCTCATCGCCTCAACCTTCGCCGAGAAACTTCCGGCGGCCAAGGTGCCCGACATCGAAGCCACCTATCTCGCGTGGATCGACTGCACCGAACTCAACGACCCAACGCCCATTCAGACTCTCGAAGAAGCAGGGTTGTTCCTTTCCGATGGTGCCTTCTTCGGTCACGGCCGCTGCGTCCGCCTCAACTTCGGCACCCAAACCGCACGGCTTCAATCTGCGCTCGACACGATGACGTCGGTTCTTTCCTAACTACCGGACGGGGGCATCCCCTCACTTGATCAACCAGCGCAGATTCCGCAGCTCGGGCTGCAGACCTTTCCACGGACCACCGAAGGTTTTGAAGGTCGATGTGCCTCCCTTCTTGGGACGAAGCCGTTCGACCGGGCCATAGCGGAGTTCCTTGATTCCCTTCCAGTTTTTCAAGGTCTCACCGTCCACATTGATGAACTGCCCGGGCTTCAATTCGACAACCTGCCAATCCCCTCCCTCGATCGTGACCTCACAGGCGTGATCATCGATCCCGATGACCATAGTGTTCTTCTGCGAAGCCTTCACTTCAAATGCCAACACTGCTCCTTCCGGAGCAGACCAGCGGGGATCGTAGACCTTGTGGGTCTTGCGAGCCCATTCTTTCCGGCGATACCAAAACCATTCCTTTTCCCAGTCGCCGGTGAAGTCTTCAATCAGCAATGAGGTTTTGAAGGAGTTGGCGATCCCGAGTTTTTGAAGTCGGGAGGGATCAAGCATCGTCATGGGACTCGAGATCACGAAGTGATCGGCCTCGTAGTCACCATAGTAGTATCCCGCTCCCTTGACCGGCGTTTTGAGCTCATAGGTGACATTGGCATAGATCCAAAGTGGGCGAGCCGGATCGACGTAGCGGATATCCGCCATCCAATCGGTCTGACCTGGGCTGATCCGGGCGTGGTGCCAAAAACGACTGATGGTGTTCTGCATGTTGCTCCGACTGTCACCCACCTCACCCTGCTGACAGTAGTATACGTCGACCGATCGGACCGGCATCGAGAGGTCCGGTTGCACGATCATCCGCGGCCGATGCTTTTCCTTCAGGAGGAGTTTGGTGGCGGGACGTTCCGGGGTTTTAAATTCCCCCTTCAAGTGTTGGTCAAACC
>JASFWU010000186.1:0-5717 GCA_050049035.1 Akkermansiaceae bacterium
ATCCCCAGATTTTTGGGGCGAAAGGCCCTGACACCAACATCGATCACCGCCGTGTTCAAAACCTCCAGCGATTCCTTGCCCGCAAGGGAGAGGTCCTTGAGGTCACCCAGGAAGATGGCGATTACCGCTTCGGCGACTTGGTTATCTGGCAGTTGCCCGGTGGCAGCAAACACATTGGCATCGTGGTTCCGGGACCCGGGGCGAAAAAGTCCGAGAAATGGGTGGTCCACAACAATCGCAAAGGGCCGCAGTGGGAGGATAAGCTCTTTGATTATACCATCAAGGGCCACTTCAGATTTGGCGAGTAGGCCGGGCTCTTTTTGACGGGGTCCTTGGTATTCCGCTACCCTTACCGGAAGGTCACCGGAAGCGATTTTTCAAGGTGCGACCGAAGCTTGTCGTGCGCTGCATCGATCTCCTTTTGCTTCATCGTTCCCCTGTCCGAACGGTAGCCGAAGGAGTAGGCAATGGACCGCTTGTCCGCAGCCATTTTTTCGCCTGTCGGGTCAGTGAATTCATCGAAGCAAAGTGCCGAAACCAACAAGGGATCATGATGCTTGGAAAGGGCCTTTTCAATATCGGCATTCGTGCTCGTGATGGGAAGCTCCATTGCGATGTCCCGGCTTGAACCAGGGAACTGGGGAAGGGGCTCAACCTGGAATCCGGTCTTGCGGGTTGCGAGCACCTTTTTCTGATCCAGCTCGGCAAGATAAACCGGAGCTTTGAAGTCCAATTCGCGAACCCGCGAAGGAAGAAGTTGTGCGTAGGTCCCGACAGGTTTGCCATCGAGAAGAATGTCGCCGCAGAGAAGGAAGCCCTCACGAGGTCGGCTTGAGAACTGCACGGAAAGACCGCCAAGGGCTCCTTCGATCGCGGCCTTGAGATCGTAGAGATCGATTGTCCGGTTCTCGCCACGGGTCCATGAAAGCGGAGTGGCTTCACCACCCAGGAGAAGGCCAACGGAGTCGGCTTCGAGGTCGGTGGCCTTGCCGCCGCCGACATTGCGGAACTGACGCCCGGCTTCAAAGAAGCGAAGGGACTTGGCTCCCTGACGCAGATTGTTTTCAGCCACTGCCACCAGCCCGGGCGTAAGCGCGGGACGCAGGATGGCGTGATCTTCGCTCAGCGGGCGGGCCACTTTCACGAGATCTCCTTCCTGCAAGGGACGAAGCGGGAGGCAGTCGCGAAGCTGGTTCTCAGCAATCAACTTGATCGTTTGTGCTTCGAAGAATCCCAGCGCGACCAGGCGCTTCTTCAGGTCGAGCAAGCGGTCGTAATCCTGGTCGATCTTGCTCTCATCAACTGCAGTTCCTCCGGTCCGGGCAGGCACTCGGTCCAGGCCGTGAACGCGGGCCACTTCCTCGACGAGGTCGGCCGAGCGCTCGAGATCAGCACGCCAACTCGGAATCTGCCATGTTTTGAGATCGTCCGAAGCGAGACCAAGGCGCTTGAGAATATCGGCCGCCCCTTCGAGGGAAATGCTGTCGTCCATTAGCTGGAGCATGCGATCGACGTCGAGCTCCACATCGGGAAGCGGTCCGGGGATTGCCCCGGCCGTGATGGTGGTGGCCTTCGCGGTGCCTCCGGCAATTTCGAGAATGAGAGCGGCCGCAAGGGCGGATGCCGGAAGGACCATTTGAGGATCGACTCCACGCTCGAAGCGATAGGAGGAGTCGGACGTCAGAGTGAGACGACGGGAAGTACGACGGATCTCCGAGGTGGTGAAATAGGCTGATTCAAGGAGAATGCTCGTCGTCGAGTCGGTGACGCCGCTGTCCAGTCCTCCCATGACCCCCGCCAGGGCGAGGGGAGTGCCGGCTTGATCGGAAATCACACAGTCACCCTCTTCGAGCTCGTAGGTTTCTTCGTCGAGCGCTTTAAATTTTTCACCCGCTGCTGCTCCGCGGACGTGAATGGCGCCATCGACCTTTGCGGCGTCGAACGCATGGAGCGGCTGCCCGAGTTCGTGGAGAACGTAGTTGGTGATGTCCACGATGTTGTTGATCGGGCGAAGTCCGATGGCCTTGAGCTTGCGGGCCAGCCAATCGGGGCTCGGAGCCACGGTGACGCCTCCGATGGAGAGGAGAGAATAGAACGGGCAGGTCGGGGAATCGACCGTGACCTGCGCGGTGTCCTCTGCGAGGGAAGTCTCGTGTGACTTGCTGACCGGATTGGTGGTCGTTTCAAGAAGAGCTGCGAGCTCGCGGGCGAGCCCGGAGTGGGAAAGGAGGTCGGGACGGTTCGGCGTGATTTCGACTTCGATCAAAGTGTCGTTATCGAAAAGTTCGCGCACCGGCGTGCCGGGAGTGAAGTCGCCTTCGAGAATCAAGAGGCCGTCTTCCTTGTCGGTGAGTCCGATTTCGGATCCAGCGGCGAGCATCCCTTTCGATTCCACACCCCGCATTTTCGTTTCGCCAATCTTGAACCCTCCGGGGAGTTCGGCGCCGGGAAGACAGCAGGGCACCTTGTCGCCGACTTTGTAGTTGGTGGCACCACAAACGATCTGGCGAAGGGCGCCTTCACCGGCATCCACCTTGGTGACTTTCAAACGGTCGGCATCGGGGTGCTGAACGGCTTCCTTGATCTCCGCGACCACAATCTGGTCACTCTTGACTCCGGTTTCGTGCAGGCCTTCGATCTCGATCCCCGCAAAGGTGAGGAGATCGCAGACTTCTTCGAGCGAGCGGGATCCGAAATCGAGCCTTTCCTGGAGCCAGTTGAGGGAAACGTTCATGCGGCGGCGAGAAGAAGACGGGATGCCGCAATTTTCAATGGTAAATCAGGGAAAAACGAGCTGCGAGGGCAAATCCCAGGTGGGGCTCACTCTGCGGTCCTTGCCTTGGGCCGGAAGGCGCAGAGGCAAATGGTCAGGAAAAAGGCGAAGGTCACTGACAGTTTAACAATGAACTCTCTTCGGGCTCTTCGATTGATCGGTTCGGTGTAGAATTGGACAGGATCGTCGTCCCAGGTGTTGATATCGTCAGGATCGTTTCCGGCGGAGTGGGAGACGCCGTCCTTTCCTCGGGAAAAGGCACCCAGCCAAAGGCGATTCTCCCTTTCCTCGGCGACCAGAATGTAGGGATTTCCCCATGGGTCCTCATGATGGAAGGATGAGTTGAAGTAGATCTCGAGCTTACTGTCCTCAAAGGTTGCCATTCTGAGTTCCGTTTCTCCAATGGGGATAAGGTTCTGGATGTAGGGAGCTTCGTCTTCCAGAAAAACATCGATCGAGTTTTGGATCCATCTGAGGTCATTGAGCGCAGAGACAAAAGTGTAGCTGGCGAGCATCCGTGGCCAGAGGATGAGAGCTCCAGCGGAAAGTAAGAGGGCGAACAGAGTCCGCTCGCTTACGTCTTTGATTCTGAGTTTCCTCTCATCCTTGAACTTGAAAGCAGCAATAACTCCGGCAACCACCGTGAAAGGGACGACGACGAAGTTGAGCAACACCATGATTTCGCCCAAGTAATGGCGGAGGTGGGGGCTCAATGCGCCCCTTGGAATCAAAAAACAAACTCCCCACAGAGCGGTGAGAAAAATGCCAGGTAACATAAGAATTGTGAGACGATTAGTCATACCTTTTGGGAGCCTGTTTTTCCTTTTGACGCCAATCTTATGGTTATCATCTCCTACTGATTTTCGTCCATCAAAAGTGACTCGTCTGGTGTTTGGTCGATCAAAGGAGCCACGGCGCCCTCGCCGTGATGTTTTTGGGGCCTGGGTTCGGCACGCGGCGAGGCGCCGTGACTCCTTTTCTTAGCTGAGATCGCTTGATCTCGGGGCGGTGTCCCGCTTGACTCCCCGCCACATGAGCGACGAGGCACATCCAGCGCTGGCCCAATTGGTGGGAGGCACTTCCAAAGTTCTTTCGGACAAGGAATTGGACGCGAAGTTGAAGGAGGGGCGCCCCCTGCGGATCAAGTTCGGAGTCGATCCCACCGCGCCCGACATCCACCTCGGTCACACCGTGCCTCTCGAGAAGCTCCGTCAGTTTCAGGAGCTGGGCCACCAGGCCATTCTTCTCATCGGGGATTTCACCGCCACGGTGGGGGACCCCACCGGGCGCAGCACGGCCCGTCCGCCGCTGACGCGCGAAGAGGTTCTGGCCAATGCCGAAACCTACACCGAGCAAGCCTTCAAGGTTCTCGATCGCGAAAAGACCGAGATCATTTTCAATGGAGACTGGTTCCGCAAGATGACTTACGAGGAAGTGCTTCGCCTGAATGCACGCGTGACTTTGCAGCAGATGCTTCAGCGCGAGGATTTCAAGGAGCGGGTGGCCAAGGGAGCCGAGGTGCGGTTGCACGAAATCCAATATCCCATCATGCAGGGATGGGACTCGGTCGAGCTCAAGGCGGATGTCGAAATCGGCGGAACCGATCAGCTCTTTAACATGCTGGTGGGGCGGGATTTGCAAAAGGAAGAAGGCCAGCCCCAGCAGTCGGTCATCTGCATGCCTCTGCTGGAAGGACTCGATGGGGTGAAGAAAATGTCCAAGAGCGCCCACAACTACGTCGGGGTCAGTGAGCCGCCGAACGAGATGTTTGGAAAGCTCATGAGCGTGAGCGACGATTTGATGGACCGTTACTACCTCCTTCTTCTGGGCAGCGAGCGCGATCCCGCGATGCATCCGATGGAGGCCAAGAAGGAGTTGGCTCGCCGGATTGTCGCTCGGTATCACGACGAAGCGGCAGGAAAAGCGGCCCGGGAGGACTGGGAAACCCGGTTTTCCAAGCGCGATCTCAACGCCGCTGACCTCCCCGAGCTGGAGGCTGCCGGGCTTTCCGGGACTGTTCTAGAAGTGGTCAGCCAGGTATTTCGCGAGTCCTTCGGGCTGGAGAAGTCCAATGGCGAATTGCGAAAGCAGTTCATTACCACCGGCGCTGTCCAGCTGGATGGTGAGAAGCTCACCGATCCCATGGCTGGGTTTTCAGGCCGGGCGGGACAGGTCCTTCGCTTGTCCAAGAAGCAGAGTGTCCGGCTGGTATGAGGTTTTCAGGCAGACAATTTGGGCATTTCAGGCCGTTGTAGGAATCAGGGAAATGCCACTGGCCCAAACGCTGGTGGTGGGCTAATTTGCGCCCAGTTCAAAACTTATGAGTGATTTTTTCTATGCGGCCCTCTTGATCCTCGTGGTGATCATGATGTTCAACGTCATGATCTTCGTCCACGAATTGGGCCACTTTTTGGCAGCACGGTGGCGTGGTTTGAAGATCGATCGATTCCAGATTTGGTTCGGTAAGCCGATCTGGAAGAAGGAAATCAACGGGGTGCAATACGGCTTGGGCTGGATCCCCGCCGGGGGCTTTGTAGCCCTTCCGCAGATGGCTGCGATGGAATCGGTGGAGGGGAAGAACCTTGAGGAAGACGATCTCCCGCCAGTCTCACCACTCGACAAAATCATCGTGGCCTTTGCCGGCCCGCTTTTCAGCCTGCTTCTCGCCGTGACCGCTGCATTTGTGGTGTGGGGACTGGGGAAACCTCAGGACGCCATCAAGTCGAATGTGGTTGGCGGAGTGATGCCGGGTAGTGCTGCCGAAGGAAAGCTCTTTCCGGGTGACAAAATCCTGAAAGTCGAGGGCCAGCCGGTGGAGTGGTTTTCGGGCAAGATTTTCACCGATATTCAGACCCGCATCATGCTCAGCGAAGGGGATGAGATCGATTTTGAAATCGAACGCGACGGTAAGATCATGACCGTTGTCACTTCCTTTGATTTGCCT
>JASFWU010000188.1:0-5706 GCA_050049035.1 Akkermansiaceae bacterium
TGTAGAAATACTGTTCGTGGTAAAAGCCTTCGTGAAAGAAGAAAACCTCCCGCTTCAGCGAGCTCATGTAGATGAACATCGCCACTCCTGCCACAAGAAGGGTCGCCAGATTCAAGACCGCCGCGGCATCCTCCTCTTCCTCTCCCTCGAGATTGAGGAAGTCGATCGCCGTCATGTTGACCACACAGAGCCCCGCGAAAATCAACACCTCCACCGAAAAGAACATTTCCCCGATTCCCATCACCGGGGAATAAGCATGAATCCCGGCGGCCGCACCGTAGGCGAAGGTGAGCCCGGCAAGTGCATTTTTGCCAATCATCGGGCGCCCGTCCCTCGGTTGGGTGCATGCCACCACAAAATATCCCACGGCAAAAACCATGATGACGAGCCCATACTGCAAAACCGTCTTCGAAAGGACAAAAAGAATGGAATGGAGCGACCATACCGCCAGTCCAATCATGACCGCCACAAACAGCTTGGCATACCGGGCATGAAACTGATGTCTCAGATCTGAGGCCGCTGCCCGGCGGGCGTCAATGATGCGGTCCGCCGCGTAGATGATCCAAACCGCACTCCCGAGAGTCAGCCAGAGTTGCCACGGCACACTCACCACTCCCCAGGCCTTGGCGAAAAGCCACGCCCATGCCAACGCCACCACCGGAGCATCGAGGCTCAGGAGGTTTGGCCATAGCCACCAGGGAATCTTCTCTTTTTCCATTCAGCGGGGATTCGGGCAAGAAAGTCGGCCTCTCTCCCTCGAAAAGCAAGTCCCGCGCCTATGAAATCTCAGCCTCGGTAACATCCTCCTCAAAAGGAGGCACCGGACAACCGATGGAGTCGGCGATTCCCCGCAATAACTCCACCTCTTGGCTCGTCAATCGCCCGTCGGTGGCAACTGCCTTCCCACAGGCCACCAACAACTGCCGCTTCACCAGTGGTGACGCTTGGTCAAATTTTTCCAGAACACGGTGCAGGAGATCGAGGGACTCTACCTTCACCCTCGAAAAACTTCCGGGCCAAACCTCGGTCGCAGCCGCGTGCGCCTGATCCGCTTCTCCACTGTCGTCGGTCCCCACCCCTGCCAGGGCGGATACGAGAAGATTGCCCTCCTCAAGCAATTGATCGAAGGCGCGGTAGCGAATCTTTTGGAAAGCCTTCCCTCCAAAATGGCTCCCGAGATGTCGGGCAATAACCCGCTCCAGCATAAACTCAAAGAGATCGACTTCACCATCGCTGGCAATGAGCCACTTGGTGAGCTCCGAGAATCTTTCATACTCGCCTTGGCTCAGCCCCCTCAGAGTCGGAAGAGCAATCTCAATCAAGGCAATCTTGCGGGCCGAATGAAGATCCTTCATTTCATTTTGCCAACGAAGTGCCGCTTTCGTTCCTCTTTGACCCACCTTCTCCTCGAGAAACTGGATTTCGGTTTCCCGGAGTTCATCGTCTTCCGCCAGCAAAAGGCCGAAAATCAGGGCTTGCGCCTCGTTCCGGTCATGACCGGCCTCCCGCCAGGCTTCGGTCAACCCATCCCGGATTCTTCCACCCCGCGCGACCTCCCACCGCTCCCCTGCCGAAAGTTGTTCCAGAGCTGCGGCCATGGTCACTCCGGTGAAGAAGCCGTCGAGCCGCTCGTCCTTTTTAGGCCCCCATTCTTCTTCCTGATCGCCGATTTGTGGAATCTCGGGCGAGATGAACTTACCGTCCCAACTTTGCTCGACCGCACGAATCCGGATATCAAGTGGCGGATGGGTGGCGAGTCCGAAACTGAAAACACCACAACCTGAAAAGAAAAGGTGGCTTGCTTCGGAGGCCTTGGCGTTTTTGATTTTTGATCCAAGGGACAAGCCTCCGATCTTTTTGAGCGCCCCGGTGATTCCCCCCGGGTTTCTCGTAAACTGCACCGCCGAGGCATCGGCAAGAAATTCACGTTGCCGGGACACCGCGGCCTGAATCAACTGACCGAAAAATGCACCAATTCCCCCGATGACCAAAAGACCCACTCCAAGCACAAGAAGCGCGATGACCGCACCTCCTCCCTCCTTGCTGTTGCGACGGGAAAAGCTCTGATACCGGAGCATCTCCAGAACAGTCCGTCCGATGATGGAAATGACCAGCAAGCCGAAAACAAGCCCGATCAGCCGCATGTTGAGGCGCATGTCGCCATTCAGGATGTGACTGAATTCATGGGCCACCACTCCGGAGAGTTCCTCACGCGAAAGGCGGAGAAGACACCCCTTGGTCACTCCAATGACTGCATTGGAAGGCTCGGTCCCCGCCGCAAAGGCGTTGATGCCCTCTTCAGAATCCATCACGAAGACCTGTGGAACGGGCATCCCCGAAGCAATCGCCATTTCCTCCACCACATTGAGGAGGCGCTTTTCATGAAAGTCCGTTGATCCCGGAAGGACAAGGCGACCACCGAGATCATGGGCCACCACCGAGCCACCCCCATTGAGCTGCATCGATTTGAAACCACTTCCCGCAAGAATGACTCCGGCGGTCAATGTCGAAACCAAGGTGATTTCCTCAGCCCCAAGTCGTCCGCCGAAGACAAAAAAGGCGAGAAGGTTGACCAGGGCCACCACACCCGCGATGCCAAGCAGGAACCAGAAAAAGAGCCACTTGGTCCGCTTGCGGGCCTGATCCTGCGCTTCAAAGAAGTCCATTAAAACTCGACCTTAACCGCTTCGCGCTCGGATTCATCCGTCACCTCAAACATCACCGCCGGAACAAAATTAAACATGCCCGCAATGATGCTGCTCGGGAACACCTCCCGCTTGTTGTTGTAGTGCATCACCGCATCGTTGTAACCTTGGCGGGCAAAGGCCACCTTGTTCTCGGTGCTGGTAAGCTCTTCGCTCAACTGCTTCATGTTTTCATTCGAACGAAGATCGGGGTAAGCCTCTGAAAGGGCAAAAAGGCGCCCCATCATCGAGCTCAATCCTCCCTCGGCCTGCATCAGGGCCTGCATCCCGCCGGCGTCATCAGGGGACACTCCCGAGCGAGCCGATTCCGCGGCATTCCGAGCCTGAATGACCGCCTCGAGAGTTTCCCGCTCGTGCTTCATATAAGTCTTTGCCGTCTCGACCAGGTTGGGAATCAAATCGTGACGTCGCTTCAGCTGGACATCGATCTGGGCAAAGGCATTCCGGAACCGGTTCCGCAGCTTCACCAGGCCGTTGTATTGGCCCACGGTGAAAAACAACCCGAGGCCGACCACGGCCACGATGATAATCACCGTCAAGACCCCGCCGGACATCGCTAAGACTAAAGTATCATTCATAACTGTGACAGTGTTAGACCATGGCGACATCGCTGCCACTACAAAATGATGTCGATCTTCTCACGAAACAGGAGAAATCCCCTTTCCCCGCTCTTGCAGTCCCGGTTCGACTCCCTATGGTTCCGCCATGTTCTCCAATCTCGCCGACAGCCTCGACAAAACCTTCCGAAATCTCCGGGGGGTCGGGAAAATCTCCGAAAAGAACATTGCTGACTCGCTCCGTGAGGTTCGCCTCTCGCTCCTCGAGGCCGATGTCGAACTGGGAGTGGTGAAAGACTTCATCGCCAAGGTCAAAGACAAGGCCCAGGGCGCTGACGTTCTCAAGTCGATCAAGCCCGGCGAACAGATCATCAAGATTTTCCAGGACGAACTGACCGAACTCCTTGGCGGTGATCAGGCCCCCATCAATCTCAATCCCCCCGCCCACGTTCTTCTCTGCGGACTCAATGGTGCCGGTAAGACCACCACCGCGGCCAAGCTCGCGCTTCGTCTCAAGAAGGAAGGACGTCGTCCGCTCCTTGTCGCCCTCGATCTTTACCGTCCCGCTGCCATTGACCAACTCGCCAAGCTCGCCGAACAGGTCGATGTTCCGGTTTTCACCCCCGAACCGGGAGCCAAGGACCTGGTCAAGACCGCCAAGCTCGCCCTCAAGTGGGCCAAGAACCAGAACGGGACCGTCGTCATTTTTGATACCGCCGGTCGACAGGAACTCGATACCGAACTCCTTCAGGAGTTGAAGGCACTTCACAAGTTTCTCTCTCCCGGAGAAACACTCCTTGTCGCGGACTCCGCAACCGGTCAGCAGGCTGTTTCAGTGGCCCAGACATTCGACAACGAAATCGGAATCACCGGCCTGATCCTCACCAAACTCGACGGTGATGCCCGCGGTGGCGCTGCTCTTTCGATGCGTGCCGTCACCGGACGTCCCATCAAGTATATTGGTGAGGGCGAGAAGATGGAAAACCTCGCCGAGTTTCATCCAAACCGAATGGCCGACCGCATTCTGGGCATGGGCGATGTGGTCTCGATGGTGGAGCAGGTTGCCGATAAGATCGATGAGAAGAAGGCGATGTCCGCTGCCAAGCGGATGCAGTCCGGCAAGTTCGACTTCAACGATTTCCTCGAACAGATGAGAATGATCCAGAGCCTGGGGCCGCTCGATGGCATCCTTGGAATGCTTCCAGGGTTTCGTCAGATCAAAAAACAACTCCCAACCGGTGCGCTCGATGACAAACGCATGAAACGGATGGAGGCCATTGTCCTCTCGATGACCAAAAGAGAACGCTCCCGTCCCATCATCATCAAGGCCAGCCAGCGGAAGCGGATCGCCAAGGGTTCCGGAACCACCATCCTGCAAGTCAATCAACTGCTCAAACAGTTTGGACAGATGCAGAAGATGATGAAGTCCAAAGGGAAAATGAAGGACATGATGAAGCAGCTCGGCGGCATGGGTGGCGGGGGCGGCGGCATGGGTGGCCTCGGTGGCATGATGGGAGGAAAAGGCGGAGGCATGCCCGACATGGGCGGTCTCGGCGACCTTCTCGGTGGGGGAAAGAAGAAGTGAACTTCTTTTTTCACTGGGTTCAGTAGCCCCAAAACTCTCCTCCATACGGAGACTAGGGCCGTGCTATCCCCCAAAGGGATCATCGCCCGGTTCTTGAGGCTCGTGATCGTCTGGTTCCCTGACCCAATCAGGAGCGTTCTTCGGCAGAAGGATGATCTTGAAGATCTCCTTGTCGACATACCATCGGTAGCCAACCTCAGCGCATAAACGATCCAAAATTTCGGTCACTGAAGCCTGATCCATTTTAAGGTCAAATGAACGGTCCAGTGGACTTTCTCCTGAGCCTCCTGAAAGTCCATCCAACTCATCCTCCAAGCTGTCACCAAAAACTCGAGAACCCATGACAATGAAGCTAAATCCAGTGTAATTGTAGGGTTCTGGTTTGTTGTTTCTTGCTTTCGAACGTAAAAACTCAATTGCTTCCGATAGGCTTGCATTCTTGAGGTCGAGAGGCCCCACCTGAATCTCCGCCAGTTTCTTGTAGATGTCTTCCACAAGGGAATCGACTTGCTCCTCGACCACTTTGACCTCCGCCGCTTTCTTTTCGCGACACGCTCCAAAACCCAGCGCAATTGCAAAGATCACACTCAAACGAGAAAGCCCTTGTCCAATCATCCGTAGACACTCTAGGAAATGCCCGTCTCCTTCACAAGTCTCCGTCTTCAACCTCATATGAACGCTCTTCTCCGCCTGGCTTTCTTCCTGCCGCTCACCGCCATGGGTAATCCGGGTGATTTCCTGAAGTCACTCTCGGTCCCGGAAGGTTCTCCCTGGGAAGTGACCGGTGCCGCCAGTCTCGGGATGGCTTCCGGAAATGCCGACACCCTAACCACTTCCCTCCAGTTCCTGGGGACCTACG
>JASFWU010000190.1:0-5688 GCA_050049035.1 Akkermansiaceae bacterium
GCAATTGTGGCACAAAGAAAAGGAAGGAAGGGCTTCATGTGAGGAGACGCTTGAACGTGGGTTAGTCTACGATCTCCAGGATGTAAAACCTTCGGGGAGAAGTGACTCCGCTTTCAGTGTAAGACTCGACTTCATTCACTGCAGTGAAGTTGGTGAGCTCCACCCAGTTCTCCAGATCGTTGGAAGCCTTCAATGAGTAGGTTGTTCCAGTCTGGGTGAGAAACGTCAGAGTGCTGGTCTGTGCAGTCGAATCGAAAACCAGGTTGCTGATCGTCGGAGCTTCTCTCGATGGAGGAGAGCCGTTTGCAAAAAACACGTCATCGATGATGAAGCCGGGGGCATTTCCAAACTCGCTTGAAAATCGAATCTCGGTCGGAGCCCCGCTTGGAATGAAGTTTTGAAATCGAGCAAGCCCGGTGGCGGTGCCGGCCAAGGCAAGGCGATCGGGAGCGGATAACTCGATGTCGTAGGTTGGCGCGACTCCGTCCCAGGCATTACCGATGATACGCAGCTGGTAAGTTGCTCCGGGTTGCACATCCGGGAGCGGAATCGGAGCGCCCCAGCCGTCGTTTGCAGTCACATTGTCGAATAGATTCCAGGTTTTCTCGGCCCCGTCGGAAGTTCCCTGGAAGCGAAGATTGATGTTCCCAGCGGGAGTGTTGACGAAGACATTGAACGCCCGGTCGAAGGTTTCGGGTGCCTGGAAAAAGCACTCGAGATACCAATCGGGACCGGCAAAAACCGGTTGGCGAAAGTTAACTCCCGGGCTCAAAGTGACGGAGGAGGTGGAGCCCGGAGCGATGCCTTGGGTGATCGTTGCGTTTCCGTTGATCAACCAGTTGTCAGGCGATGCCGGGTTGTCTTCGAAGTCTCCGTTGAGGAGCTGGTTTCCCCCTTCTCCCAAAACGCGGGCTGAAAGAGGAATGGTGAAATCAGAAGTGGATTCGTCATTCGTCGAGAGGGTGAGAGTTGCGCTGGAGATGCGACCACTTCCCGAAGGATCGAATTGGACCTGCAGGGTCTCTGTTTCTCCCGGCGCAATATCGAGAGGAAGGGCAGTGAGAATGGAATAGCTGGCTGCATCGTCTCCGGTGATTGTGGAGGATCCCTCGATGACAAGCGTTTCGGTGGCTCCGGTGTTATCGAGAATGATGTCGGCGGTCACAGGAGCCGCGTCGAAAGCAATGACGGTTCCGCTGAAAGGATTGACGGTGGACAAGGCCAGATTTGGATCATCAACGACGGCCGTGCCTTGACCGGTCACGACTTCAAAAGCGTTGGAGGCATCACTGACGCGAAGCGAATCGACAATGCCACCCAGGCCGTCGGCAGAGTAGCTTTGGATTCCCACTCTTAGAATGCCGGGGTTGAGAGAGGTTGTTTCTTCCGAAAGAGAATTGCCCGGGGCAGGAAGGCTCGATGAACCAACACTGACATCGGGGTTGACCCAGATGTCGAGGGTTTCGGCCAGACCCGTGTTGTCGATGGTCAGGCGTCCGAGAATCAGGGCGGTTTCACCGATGGCGAGAAGGTCGGCTCCTCCTCCTCCGGGTTGCAAGGTTGGGCCAAGGCCAAGACGAATCTCGGTGCCGGTGGCGACAATGCGGGGATTGCCCGGAGAGGTGCCATTTTGGTTGAAGGAGATACCGCCGCGAGACTGAACGGTCGGTTGATTCAGGAGAAAAGAAAACCAAACAGTTCCGGTCATCGGTTCTTCGACGGCTCGTGTGGTATGCCGGGGAGCTGTAGAGGTTCCCTGAACGCTTTGCGAAGTGGGATCCTGAATGACGGCATATCCCGTTGCAGGAGGAGCAGTGAGATCGCCGGGAATGACGGCGATCGTTCCGGTGTTGGCCCAAACATCGCCGGTCAGCCACCCGGATCCACCTTCTTGCCCGTCACCGACAATAAAAGCACCGAGGGGACCGGTGGTGTTGTCATTAAAGTCAGCGATCACGGTGCCGGCATCGAGAGGGGACGAAAGAAGGCAAAGGCAAAGAAGCGGTCGTTTGTTCATCGGGTTGTTTGTTGGGATTCGATTGTTGTTGGTTTTAGAATGGGGGAGTCGTACTTCGCAAGTAGGCGAACAGGTCACGAAGTTCTTGATCACTCAATCCGCCGAGCAGCCCGGGTGGCATCATGGATGATTTGGACACACTGAGTTTTTCGATTTCCTCCCGGCGGAGAACTCTCGTTTGTCCGCTGGGTTGGCGAATGACCACCCGCTGCTGATCTGCCTCCTCGCGAAAACCGGAATGGACTTCGCCGGACTTCATCCGGGCTACGGTGTGTTCGTAGCCTTCCCGGATTTCAGCACTCGGCGCTATGATCGCCAGAAGAAGGGCTTCCCGGTCGCTGCGTTGATAGCTGGTGAGATCGGGCCCGACCAAACCACCTTCATTGAACATCCGGTGGCAACTTGCACAGCGCGCTTTGAAGTGGGCTTCACCTTTTTTGGGGACACCACCGCCTGAACCGACCACTTTTTGTACGCGCGAAATTTCGATTTCAAAGTCCTCCTGTGGAAGCCTGGTGCTCCAGATTTTCTGCATCATTCGATTAATCTCGGCATCATGGTAAACGCGCAGCTTTTCTCTCAGCAGGCCACTCTCATCGGGGAGATCGATTTTTCCATCTTCAGCCCGCTGCAACAATTCCAGGGATGACTCCCGGTCACTGACGAGAAAGTCCAACGCGGCATTTTGGACATCCACGTTTGGCGAAGCAAGTTTCCCAAACACCATTTCCCTTAGTTTGGGGTCAGTAGGATTACCGGCCAGGGCTGAAAGGCATGCGATCGTTGCCTTGGGTGAATCTCCTGCCCTCACCAGCCTTACCAGAGCGGTGCGGACCGTTTCGTCATTGCTCGTGCCCAGAATCGAAATCAGCTCAAGGCGTTCGTCTTCTTTGGTCTTTTTGTCATCGAGGGCAGCGAGAGCTCGCTCTTGTGCGCCCTTGTCACCGATGCGTAGTTGCAGGGAGAGCGGCAGGTCTCCAGACAACTTGGCCAACTCCGCTGTTAACGACGGTGCCAGCTCGGCCGGGGGTTGCCTCGCGAAGGCGGCATTCAAGCCGGTGACCAGCAAACGTTTTGAGGAAGCATCTGGAGCGAGTTGGAACAACTGGCTGCAGCATTCAAGGGCCTGGTTGGTCCCCTCGGCAGCGAGACGGCGCATAAGATTGGCCGCCACCGTTTTCTTCACGATTTGATGCCCCCAAAAGTCCGGGCGTGCAAAAATTCTCGTGATCTCCGCGGCGTTTCCGGAAGCAGTTTTTTCAAATGCCCACCAGACCAGCATGGGAATATGGGGATCATCGGCGAAGCGGTCACGCTTGGCCAACTCGGCAGCCAGCCTGAGTCCCTCGACACCGCCCATCCGTTTCGCGGAGCAGGCCATCTGCGCCACTACTTCTGCGTCCGACTCTGTCGCAGCCAGTTTCAAGAGGTTCTCAAGAGTGGGTCGTTCACTGGTATTGGCATCGGGAAAGAGGCGCACTGCCCAGCGTCGAACATCTGGATTCTTACTCTTCAGAGCAGCGGTAAAGTCGGCCTGTCCGAGAGCGGAAGAAGCCCAAAGGTGATCGAGGCTCCGGTTGCCAATTGCAGGTGCGTCTCCGGTAATCTTGCCAAGCAATCGTAACGCGGTTCGGCGTTCCCATCGTGAGTCTGATTTCAATCGGTCAACCAACTCATCAGGATTGAGTTTACCGAATTCTATCGGTTTTGAAAATTTGCTGCCCTTGGCACGGATGCGATAAATGCGGCCACGTTCGGGGTCGAGGCGACCTTCATGGTTCCGGTAGTGGTTGACCTGACGGTCATACCAATCGGCGATGTAAAGTGATCCGTCCGGAGCGGGCGCAATCATCACCGGGCGGAACCAGGTGTCTTTCGAACGAACCACGCGCTCAATGTCCCGCGTTTGAAAAGTGGAGCCGTCAGGGAAGATCTCGCTGAGCACGATGTTGTTGTGAAGCACATCGACGCCCCAGAGTTTGGCCCGATATCGTTCCGGGAGTGCAGTGTCTTCATAGATGATAAATTGATGGGTGAAGCGCGCCACCGGGGCATTCTTCATCGCGGGAAAATAGCCGTAGGCGTGGGGATTGGTGAGGGCTCCGTGCTTGTTCCAGCCTTTGCGGTAGTAGGCTCCGGGCCGATAGTGAAACCCCCGGGTGTTACCACCGTTGTGTCCGGAAAAGACGCGTCCCTTGCTGTCGATCTCGACTCCAAAGGCATTGCCGCCGCCCTCGGCAAAAATTTCGTAGACCCGTCTCTGCGGATGATACCGCCAGATGTTTTGCCCCATCGACTTGACGGCATCACGTTCGGGATCCTGATCCGGCAAGGTGATCGAGGCGCTCACCGTGCTGCCTTGTGCGCCGTAAAGCCAACCATCTGGTCCCCAGGTCAGGCTGTTGGCGATGGAATGACTGTCCTCCAGTCCAAACCCGCGCAGATGGACTTCGACCTCGCCGTCCGGAACATCATCGTGGTTGCGATCCGGAATGAATAAAAGATAAGGGGGATTGGTGACCCAGATGCCGTTGGTGTCGTGGGCGATGCTGGTCGCCATGTTGAGTCCATCCATGAAGACCTTGTGCGAGTCAAAGTTTCCGTCGCCATTGGTGTCTTCGTGAATGGTGATACGGTCTTTTCCTCGAAATGGGGAACCCCTTGCATGCGGGGGCGGTGGAGGCATGCGGTCATAGGCCACCCGCCAAACGAGATCGCGACTCAGGGCCTTGAGGCCAGCCGGATTGGGATACTGTCGATACTGGACCACCCAAAGTCGCCCGCGTTCGTCGAAGCTGAGATGAAGAGGTTGTGACACCAGTGGTTCATGGAGAACGAGATCCACTTCGAGATCATCGGGCACCTGAATTTTCTTCAGTGAATCCTCCGGAGATAGAGGAAGCTTTTCGGTTTCATGGGCTGAGCGCGAGGTCCTCGTCAGGGCTTCGAAGACGGTGAGTCCTGCGGTGGACGGAGGACCTCCCGGGCCGGGGCGAAAAGCCCAATTGCCGGACAGGACGATGGCATCATTGCCGCGCGTGAGGAGGGGTGCGCGTCCTTTGAAACCGCCACGGCCGCCATGGTCGTAAACCCTGATCACCACCTCGAGTTCCTGTCCGGGTTTGAGCAAGTGCCCGGGCACGACGAGCTTGGCCCGCTCTCCCAAACCGTTCCGGTAGTTCGGAGGGAAGCCTCCGACGGCTCCAATTTTCTCGCCGCCAAGGTAGAATTCGGCGGCGTTGTCGATCGATTCCACCTCAAGTGACACCCCGTCTTTCCATTCCCCGGGCACTCGGATGCGTGAGGCATACCAGACTTCACCATCAAGGTCCTTCCATTGCCCGTTTGCCATTTCTTCCCAAACCCCGGGGACCGGAATCGTCTCCACTGCGGTGATCTCTTTGAGCTTCTTTCCCAGTGCCCAGTCGATGCTTCGCTTCAGGAAAGTCACGAAGACGGGATTGGCGAAATCATCGACATGTCCCAGGGAGGTGTAGAAACTCCGGCCTCCGTGGATGTTGGTAAAGGTCCATGCGACGGGCTCCGCTTGCTTCACCTTGTCCGCTCGTCCTTCCAGTAAAACGGTGGTTCCCTTTTTAAGTGGCCGGACTTCATACAGGGAACCGCCGGTGGCAAACTCGTTCCGGGCCATGCCTTCAACGATGGGGTGC
>JASFWU010000189.1:0-5688 GCA_050049035.1 Akkermansiaceae bacterium
GCTTCTTGAGTTCCTTCATGCGGGCAGCGAGGACTTTTTTGTCAGGATCAATAAGGTAGGCGATCTCGACATTCTTCTGGCCCAGATATCCGCTGATGTGGCTCTTGCCGCGACTGTTGAGTCCAGCCACCGCGATGCGCAGGCGGTCGTTGGCTCCGATGATTTGAGCTCCATAGACCCCACCCGAGATGAACGGAAAGGCTCCGGTGGCGAGAGTGGACTTGAGGAAGTGGCGGCGGTTCTTGGACATGATCGTGTTTTTGAAGTTATCGGGGAGGATGAAGAAGTGCTCGTGAGAGAGCAAGGAGGGATTTGGCGAAGCCATTCGTTGGTTGCTGAACTGTTCTGGAAACCAAGCAAATCGCTATTGGAGAGTAATCTTGCGCCATCGCTCAGTCGTGATAAACGGGACGATGAACAATGTGATTCTTGGAGTGGCTTTGGCGGTTCCGGCGCTGGCGGTGCCGAAAGTGGTTTTTCAGGCCGAGACGATCGATGACAAGATCACGGTGGGTTACGGATTGGCGGTTGCTGACGTTGATGGTGACGGGAAGCAGGACATCCTGCTGGCTGATTCGGCGCGAACGGTGGCTTATCAGGCGCCGGACTGGAAGATTCGGGAGCTCACGGGGAAGCTCACTCCGAGGGATCATGTTTGTCTCTGTGCCAAGGATTTGAATCGCGACGGCAAGGCGGAGATCTCGGTGGGAGCGGGTTGGAATCCAGGAGACACCCGGAAGAGCGGGGCGGTCTTCTCACTCGGCCACTCGGCGGATTGCTTTGCCAAACGAAACGCTCGTGCCCTGCATCATGAGCCCACCGTTCATCGCATGCACTGGGTGGAGGAAAAAGGGGGAGAGCACTTTTTGGCAGTGCTGCCGTTGCACGGTCCCGGAAATGTCAAAGGCGAAGGGGAGGGGATCAACTTTCTGGGCTATCGGCCGAAAGAGGACTGGCGCACCTTCCTCATCCACAAGGGGTTTCATTTGGCGCATAATTTTGATCCGGTGAATTGGGATGATTCCGGAAACGAAAGCATCCTCGTGGCCTGCAAGGAAGGCATTCATTTGTTGAGCTCGGGTGGAAAAGAAAAGTGGTCCGCGCGACCGATGACATCGCGGGGAGCGGGCGAAGTTCGATTGGGAAAACTTCCCAACGGGAAACGTTTTATCACCACGATCGAGCCGATGCACGGGAACGAGGTCGTGATCAATCCCGAGGAGGAATCGGGATTGTGGTCGCAAAAGCGAGTGGTGGTTGATGATACCTTGAAGCAAGGGCATGCCCTCGTCACCGGAGATTTTTTGGGTCTTGGATATGATCAGGTGGTGGCGGGATGGCGGCAGCAGGCGGGCGACGAGAAGAAGGTCGGCATTCGATTTTACATTCCCAAAGCGGACGACGGCAGTAGCTGGGCCCTTCATTCGGTTATCGATGACAACACGATGGCCTGCGAGGACATGAAGGCGGCTGATCTCGATGGAGATGGCGATCTGGACCTCGTGGCCTCAGGTCGCGCGACCCGCAACGTGGTGATTTACTGGAACCAACGGATTGCCAAGTAACCCGGGGGCCTGGAGGTGTTTCCTTGAGGGCACAAAAAAACCGGTCAACCCTTCGGCTGACCGGTTTTGGAAAAGCGTGTGTTTCTTACTTCCTTCGACGGAAGGCCACCGCGAGGCAGGCCAAGGCGGAAAGCCCGAGCGTGCTGGGCTCTGGAATCACTGATCCGTTGACTTGAATGTTGTTGATGTGAAGGTTCCCGGTGGATCCCTGGGTGACGTTTCTAGGAGCGTAACGGACGACAACCGAATCCGCACCCGAGATTGTCTCGTTGAAGGTGAAGGTCTCAAAGTCGGGGCCCCCGCCAAAATCCGAATCAACCTGAATGGAATCGTAGAGAGAAAAGGCCCCTCCGTCCACGCTCACTTCGAACGCCACGCCATCGACCGCACCAGCACCATTCCGCCACTGGGAGATTGAGAGGGAATCGACGGTAAGAGTCCCTGGAACGTCGGCGGTGACGGTAAACTCAAGGTAGTTTTCGTTTGTTCCATTGCCACCAAAGTCAAAGTCGCGCACATCGGCTTCACCGGCTGCGGTGGTGGCATTGATCACCACGTTTAATCCTGCGGACGGAGTGAGATCGCTTGCTGACAGACCGGGAACGGCGTTGGCGAACGAGGAGTCGAGAATAGGGTCCGGGGCCGGATCGTTGAGGGCCAGCCCGCTGCCTTGTCCGGCACGCCAGTCGAGGCTGCTGAAGTCCCAATCAATCAGAACGACCGCACTGGCCGGTTGAATTCCCGCCAAAAAGGCGAGGGCGGCAAAGCTTGTTTTGGTTTTGTGCATGGTTGAGTATGTTTTTTCGAAGATCTGTAGGAAATAACCTTTCGTGGAACGGAAGTGATCAAATGTGACTTTGAAAGTCAAAGGCAAATGAAACGGTCTGGTTTCCGTGTGCGAAGCAATCAGCGTCGGCGATCCCGCGGTGCCTGGATTTCCGCCTGAACTTCGGCGGGAAGTCCGCTGCTTGCGAGCCAGGTGCGGGCTTCCTCGGGGTTGCGTCGGAAGTAGGCTCTGCCCACGCGGGTGAGTGACTGGGTGCGCAGATTGGGATCCCGGATGTCGTTGGCCCAAGCCAGAGCCGTTTGCGGGTCCTGCCATGCGTATCCGTTGGCAAACCCGCTGATGGCGGAGTCGCGTCTCGGAGAGTCCGGCATCGACATGAGATACTGTCCGGCGGCAACCGGATCCCGGTCTTCCCAGTCGCCAAAGGCGGAGTTGAGTCCGGCATTCTGACCGGGACCTTCGGGCAGTTGATCGAGCCAGGTGACGGCTGCCAGTGGTTCGCGTTCGGCCCAGGAACGTCCGATGCGGGCAACGGCGTTGGTGGCAAAATCCTCTTCGGCATACCGTTCGATCCAGTCGGCCGCCGCGACGGGATCCTCACGGACATAGCGTCCGGCCACCTCGGTCATGGCGGTGCCACGGAGTGATTCATTTTCGATTGCAGAAGCCCACGCCGAGGCTTCGGCGGGGTCGCCCTGGCGGAGCACTTCGTTGGTCACGGTCTGCATCAGCCGACCGGCATCTTCGCGTCCACCCTCGAGCAGAGCTGCGACATACATGGTGGCTTCATCGCGGTCGCGGTCAGCCAAGCCGGCCACGATGCCATTTTCGAGCTGCCGTTTTTTGTCGGCCAGATCCGCGGGCAGTCGACTGAGCATGTCGATGGCTCCGTTGGGATCAGTTGCGGCCCACCCGCTGATGAGGGACTCGAGATCACGGCGGTCGGAAGTCAGGGAATCATTGAAGGCTGCTTCTCCGGCAATCGCTCCCCAGGCGTAGTTGAAGTCGCGCCATTCCGATCCTCCGGCACCCGCGGCGATCAATTGGTCACGGATGGCTGCTGCGTTTTCGGGAGTCAACTGGCTCAAGAGCCGGCTGAAGGCCAGACGTCGCTTGACTTGGCTCGGATCGCGGAGGGCTTCGAAGGTGAGGGCTTCCAGATTGGCGGGTGAGGACGGAGTGAGATTGAAGGCTTGTTCGAGAAGCCCGCCTGATTGGGATGATCTGCCGTCCGATCCGTTTCTTGAGCCTGAGGAACCGATTCCTGACCCGCCGGAGCGAGCTGAGGAGGTGGAACGGTCCCGGTCTGACAAAGTAGCATCGTTTCCTTTCTGTTCCTGCGGCGACTGCCAGCGGTTCCCAAGGAAAAAGGCACAAACGAGGGCGATTGCCCAAAACCCGTGGGTTTTGATCGATTCTCCGGACATGGGGCGAGCTTACCAAAGAACTCGCGAGACGCAAATGTCCCCGGATAGCCGGTGCTCCGGGAGATTCTCCGGACGGGAATTCGGGGTGACTTTACATTTTTGCCCGCTTGCCCCAACTTCTCGCCCTACCAGTTCAACAAACAGAAATCATGCCAAGACCAGTTACCTTATTTACGGGCCAGTGGGCCGATCTTCCTCTCGCCGAGTTGCTTCCGAAAGTCAAAGAAATGGGCTACGACGGAGTGGAGCTCGCCTGCTGGGGAGACCATTTTGATGTGCAGGCTGCCCTCAATGAGGATGGCTATGTTGAAAGCCGCTGGGAGTTGTTGAAAAAGAATGACCTCTCCTGTTTTGCGATTTCCGCCCACCTCGTGGGGCAGGCGGTTTGCGATCACATCGACGAACGTCACCAGGCCATCCTTCCTCCGCACGTTTATGGTGATGGCGACCCGGAGGGCGTCCGCCAACGGGCGGCCCAGGAATTGGCCGACACCGGAAAAGCGTGCCGTAAGTTTATCGACGCCGGAAAAGACTACATGGCCGGACGCGAGCAGGTTGGAATCGGCGCGGTGGTCAATGGCTTCACCGGCTCCAGCATCTGGCACGCCCTCTACGCTTTCCCTCCAACCGATCAGGCTTACTTGCAAAAGGGATTCGATGATTTTGCCGCTCGCTTCACCCCGATTCTCGACACCTTCGACGAAGTCGATGTCAACTTTGCCCTCGAGGTTCACCCGACCGAGATCGCCTTCGACATTGCTTCCTCCGCTCGCGCGATTGAAGCGGTGAAAGGTCACAAGCGATTTGGCTTCAACTACGATCCGAGCCACCTCGGATACCAGGGCGTCGATTACGTGAAGTTCATTCGCCAATTCTCCGACCGCATCTACCACGTCCACATGAAGGACGTCTGGTGGGGCCACGGTGACGGCACGGTGGGTGTTTTCGGCGGACACACCGATTTCTGTGATGCCTCCCGCTTCTGGGATTTTCGTTCGGTGGGACGCGGAGATATCAAGTTTGAAGACATCATGGTCGCTCTCAATGACATCCGCTACGGAGGTCCGCTTTCCGTGGAATGGGAAGACGGGCGCATGGAGCGATTCCACGGCGCGGCCGAGAGCTGTGCGTTCACCAAGTCTCTTGATTTCCCAACCAACGAAGGCGGTATGTTTGACTCCGCTTTCGACAGCGATAACCAGTAAGAACCAGAAACGATGTCAGTAAAAATCGGAGTCATCGGAGCAGGCGGAATGCTCCAGTATCATCACGCAGGATTTGTAAAGGCCGGGGCCGAGGTGGTGGCGGTCTGCGACATGAGCAGTGAAGCCGCGGAGGCAGCTGCCACGAAGTACGATGTTTCCAAGACATTCACCGATGTGGCGCAGATGTTGGCGGATCCCGCAATTGATGCGGTGAGCATTATCGTGCCCAACAAGTTTCACGCTCCTCTCGCCATCCAATGTCTGGAAGCGGGCAAGCATGTCTTTTGCGAGAAGCCACCGGCGCTTAATGCCACCGAGGTGAAGGAAATGATCGCGACCGCAGAGAAGGCAGGAAAAACCCTGATGTTCAACTTTAACAACCGGGCCCGTCCCGAGTCGGTTGATCTCATGAGCCGCATCGAGGCCGGAGAAATTGGAACCATCAACTCGGCCCAGTCAAAGTGGATCCGCCGCACCGGAATCCCCGGTTTTGGAGGTTGGTTCACCACCAAGGATCTCGCGGGAGGCGGGGCCACCATCGATCTTCTTCACATGATTGATCTCGCGCTCTACTTCATGGGTTACCCCAGGCCCACCAATGTGCTGGGTCAAACCTTTGACACCTTCATGGGTGATTCCCGGTTCAAGGGGCCATGGGGAATTCCTGACCGCGCGGATGGAGTCACTGATGTCGAAGCCGCGGC
>JASFWU010000191.1:0-5634 GCA_050049035.1 Akkermansiaceae bacterium
CAAGGTGGACTTTGACGGAAGCCAGCGGAGAGCCGATATCGGGCGGATGCACTTTGAGTGAGCTTCCTGACTGAGGACATTGTGAGAGAATCAAGCCGACTCTCCATTTAGCTGTGCGTTCGACTATTTTCGAAACGTATCGTGGCAGGATCGTCGACTGAGTCTATCCTTTGATCAGGTAGCCCTCCGGAGATCTTTTGCGTCCAAAATACATTGGACCACAGCTCCGGTTGATTCCTCCAGTCCTACCAACCCCAATCCAAGAAAATGAAAACAATCCAACTCAAACAGACAGCCATTTTTTCGGCTGTCATCGCTTCGTCCTTATGTGCCGTTCATGCCGCCAGTTTTTCGGTCGGTTTCCAGGCTACCATCGGTTCAGAGCAGAATGCCCTTTCGGTGAGGGAAAACGGCAACAACAGCGAGGGTGGCCCTTACTTTGTTTCTGTCCATCCGAACAATGCCGGCTATGCTTCTGTTGCCGCCGACCTACCCAACTCCGGTGAACCGGCTCCAGCGTTTCAGCGGAACTTCACCTTTCCAGTTCAGGCCTGGTCGTGGGTCGGAGGTGGTCCCAACGACGTCCTGACCCAGGACCGACGGACTGATGGAAGCGGTTTGATCAGTTACACCACCCAGTCAACGACCTTTGACGGTTTCGCGCAGGACCAGTTGACCTTGTGGGTGACCAGTGACCCCGGGCCAGATCTGTTGAATCCAGAGAACCCCCGGGACTTTACCGGTCCGGGCTATCGCGGCGGATTTGTCGATTGTACTGCAACCATCGATGTCACGGGGCTCGCCGAGGGAACGGTCTACGTGTTTTACGGGGATTTCCGCGGGCAACCGAACCTCTCCGCTGTCCTTCGTGATACCGACGGAAATGCTCCGGACATCATCATTGAAGAAGCCCACCTCAATGGAGACACCGCCAATCGGGCCGAGTACTACTGTGCGGAACTCGATTTTGTGACTGATGGGGTTTATGACGAAATCGAATATGTGTGGACGGGAAACGGGGACGGAGGAACCAACGGGCGGTTTGGAGGAACCGTGTTGACCGGCGGTGAAGCCACCGGATTGCCTCTTGCCATCACTCAGTTTTCCTACGATTCGGCCAGCAGCACTTTCGATATCGCTCTCACCGGGTCGGCAAACACCGCCTACTCGCTTGTCGAGGCTTCCGACCTTGATTTCGCGAATCCCGATTCGAGCCCGATTCCTCTCGATGGTGCAACGGCCACCGTTGGATCCATCGATGGAGCTTCCATTGTGACTGATGGCGACGGCAACGCGTCCTTGACCGGTGTCAGTCTCGAAGTCGTGAAGTCCTCAAGCTACGTGAGGGTTGAAGTCCCGGGAGCTCCATAAGGGTCCTTCGTTTTTTTCACACAATGGCTCCGTCTCTTCGTAGGACGGAGCCATTTTTTTTGGTGCCCGCCGGGTGAAGTGACTGTTGTTCGCGGTGGAGTCCTTCGTCAGTTTTTACGCTGGAAGGGATTTTCGTACCAGAAAACTCCCAACTGATCTCGTTCTTCGCAGCAGAGAAGGTCAGGGTCGCCGTCGCCATCAATATCGCTGACGACGAGGCGATCATATTTCAGGCCTTTGGGGCCGGAGACTTCGTGGTCGGTCCAGTTGCCATCAAGGGGAGACTTTTCCCAGGAAAGCCAGCGGACTCCCGAAAGAGGGGAATTCGCTCCTTCACAGCTAAAGACAAGGTCGTTCCTTCCGTCGCCATTGACATCCGAAACCACCACGCTTTTTCCTCCGCCCACCCCGTTCGGGAGGGGAATGATGCGTTGCACCCATTTCTTGTCTTCGAGTCGATACCAGACGATCGACTTTTTTTCAGTGGCGATGACATCATCGATGCCGTCCTGATCGAGATCTCCAATGGTGATGAACTTGATCTCAAGTTTTCCGTCCCCAATGTCATGACGCTTCCATGCGTTGGGATCAGTCGCTTTTCCGGGCCCGGGGTTCTGAAGCCAGAAGATGCCTCGCGAGGATCCACGCCGGTCACTGACAAGGAGATCATCGAGTTGGTCACCGTTCATGTCTGCGAGGATCAGCGACATGATCCATCCGGCTTGCTGTAGCTTATGAAAGGTCCATTTTGAGAGATCGCGCGGATCCTCCGGGGCTTGTAGCCAGCCCACACTTCCGTTGCCTCCCTTCGAACCCACGAAAAGGTCGACCCCATGTTCCCCGTCGATTTGCATCGGAAAGGCATACATCCACATTTGTTTCCCGGCAGTCGCAGGAAGTTTGTTGGTCTCCCAGGAAGTGGCATCAAGGTAGGACTCTTTCTCTTTCGGGGCCCAGTGAAAGTAGATGCTTCGTGTGCGTCCCTCGCAGCAACTGACGACATCGGTTGCTCCGTCGCCATCAAGGTCGGCAAAGACCGCGTCTTCGGCAGACTTGACCTTGCCGACCGTGACCGCAGGCCACTTTGAGGTGCATTCTTTATGACCGGGATGGAGGTAGGCTCGAACAACACCGCCTTCCTCCCAACCGGTGGCGATGTCTAGTAAACCATCACCGTTCACGTCGGCGAGACGGACACCGTCGGCCCCTTTCGAGGAGTCATCGATGGTGTGAAGCTTCCATGGTTCATCACCCGCAAGGGGAAGAAGGAGCCCGAAGGTGAGGATCAGCTGCTTCATCGGAGCCAAGACGGTATGGAATGTCTGAAGAGTGTCCGACTCAACTCAATCCCTCGATGTTCCCGTCGATGAGGTCAATGTTGGCTGCCTGTGGCGTTTTCGGAAGTCCCGGCATTCTCATGATCTGGCCGGCCACGGCGACGAGGAACCCGGCACCACGATTGAGAATGACATCCTCGATTTGAATCGTAAATCCGGAGGCAACCCCAACGGCCGAGGCATCGTCACTGAAGGAATACTGGGTCTTGGCAATACACACCGGAAGGTCCGATTGACCTTGCTTGCGAATGCTTCGGATCGATGCCAGGGCCTTGTCCGAGAAGCGGATGCCGTCGCCGCGATAGATCCCTTTGACGATCTTATCGAGCTTCATCTCAATGGGGTCGTTCAGTTCGTAGGCGTAATTGAGCGGCCCTGATGGATCTTCATCAACCACTTCCGTGACGGTTTTGGCCAGGTCGGCCGCGCCTTCTCCTCCCTTCGTGAAGGAATCGTTCAAGGCAAAGCGCACGCCCTTCTCATGACACCATTCTTCGAGGTAGGCGATTTCATCGGCCTGGTCAAAGTGGTGTTGGTTGAAGGCAACAATGACCTTTTGGCCAAAATTCTGCAGGTTGGCGACATGGCGCTCCAGGTTGGCAACGCCTTTCTTGATGCCCTCGATACTGGGGTCCTTCATCGCCTTCACGTCGATTCCACCGTGGAGTTTCAAGGCCTGGCTGGTCGCCACCAGAACGGTTGCCTTGGGGGAGAGTCCTCCGGCGCGACATTTGATGTCGAAAAACTTTTCAGCTCCGAGATCCGCTCCGAATCCCGCTTCCGTGATGACATAATCGGCGAGCGAAAGTGCGGTCTTGGTCGCAATCAAGCTGTTGCATCCGTGCGCGATGTTCGCAAAGGGTCCACCGTGAATGATGGCGGGAGTGTTTTCGGTGGTTTGCACCAGGTTCGGATCAAAGGCGTCCTTGAGCAGAGCGACCAATGCGCCGCCAAATCCTAGGTCCCGCACCAAGACGTAATTCCCCTCGTAGTCGATCCCCACTGCGATGTCGTCGATCCGCTTTCGCAAGTCTTCGAGAGAATCCGCCAGACAAAGGATGGCCATCATTTCCGAAGCGGGGGTGATATCGAATCCGGTCTCTCTTGGGATGCCATGAGCCGACCCGCCGAGGCCGGTGACGACATGACGCAACGAGCGGTCGTTGACATCAAGCACCCGCTTCCAGAGAATTTCCCGCAAGGGATTGCCGGTCTTTCTCTTTTGATAGGCGTAGTTGTCAATGAGGGCCGCCAGGGTGTTGTTGGCCGAGGTGATGGCGTGGAAGTCACCGTTGAAGTGAAGGTTGATCTCCTCCATCGGTAGGACCTGGGCGTGACCACCACCGGCCGCGCCTCCTTTCATCCCAAAGCACGGACCCAGGGACGGTTCGCGCAGAGCCACGATGGCCTTCTTGCCGATTTGCCCCATTCCGAGTCCCAGGCCCACCGAGGTGGTGGTCTTCCCAACTCCGGCCTTGGTGGGAGAAATCGCGGTGACGAGGATGAGTTTCCCGCGTTCTTCTCCGGCAAGGCGGTGGGAGATCTTGGCCTTTGTCTTTCCGTAGGGAATGAGGTCGTCCTCGGGGATCCCAAGGTCGGTGGCAATCTTAGTGATGGGTTCTAGCTCAACACTTCTGGCAATTTCCAAATCGCTTTTCATCCCGATGAAGATCACCCGCATCGTGAAAGGCGGCAATGGAAAACGACCACGGATTCACTCCGCCATTTCATGTGAGAAACCAGGATATTCTTTCCGCTGGTTTTAACGCAAAAGCCGGGGGCTTGCTTTGTCGACCCATCCGGCCTCGCGTTGACCGCTTCCTTTGTTGGGACCATCACCCAGGTCTGCTTGGGCTTGGTTCGCGAGTTTGCGAAGTCGTTCGACGACTTCCGGATGTTTCGCAGCCAAGTCGGTTTTTTCCCCGACATCGACTGACAGGTCGAAAAGCTGCAGGGGACTGTTTTCCTTTTTGCCACTCCATCCGTCAAACCGGACTTTTCGGGGAAGGACGAGCTTCCACTTCCCGCTTCGCACGGCCTGAAGCTGGCTCGTGTGATAGTAAAAGAACGAGGTGCGCGGAGTCTTGGCTCCGTCCTTTGCGAAAATGAGATCGGTGATGTTGAGTCCGTCGATTTTTCGGTCTTTCGGCAACGATCCACCGGCCAGACTGGTGAAGGTGGGAAGGAGATCGAGTGTTGAAGCGAGTTGGGAACAGGTGGAGCCGGACGGGATCTTTCCGGTCCAGCGCATGATGCAGGGAACGCGCATACCGCCTTCGTGGGTCGAGCCCTTGGTGCCTTTCAGGGGTGCGTTGCTTCCTCCGTTGCGTCCGTTGGAGCCGTTGTCGGAGGTGAAAATGACCAGGGTGTTTTTCTCCAGATCGAGCTCCTTGAGTGTTTTCAAAATCTCACCGGTGGAAGCATCGACCTCTTCAATCCAATCGCCGTATTTGCCGTTCTGGGATTTTCCTTTGAAACCCTCACCGGGAAAGAGCGGGAGATGGACCGAGGTGTGGGGAAGATAGAGAAAGAAGGGCTTCTTCTTGTTCCTCGTGATGAATGAGATTGCCTCGTCGGTATAACGCCTCGTCAGAGGGGGCTGCTTCACGGGAGCCTCGATCACTTCTTCATCACGCATCAGAGGCAGGGGGATCTTCTTGCGTCCCATGTCATTGGAGTAAGGAATGCCGAAGTAGGAGTCGAATCCTTGTTTGGTTGGCAGAAAATCGGGGTGATCCCCGAGGTGCCATTTTCCGATACAGGTGGTGGCGTATCCCCGGGTTTTGAGGATTTCCGCGATGGTCGTTTCTTCCGGGTTGAGACCTTTGCGGGCTCCCGGAAAGAGAACCCATTTGTTGTTCTCATCGACATGCAGGTTGAGGCGGCGTGGGTAGCAACCGGTCATCAAACTGGAACGAGAAGGGGT
>JASFWU010000192.1:0-5632 GCA_050049035.1 Akkermansiaceae bacterium
TTGATGAGTTTTCCCCACGAGGCATTGGGCGGTTCGATGCCCAACCCGATGAAGCTGAGAGTTGCTTCGTAGAGGATGAAGCTGGGAATGGTTAGGGTGGCGTAAATGATTACCGGTCCCAGCATATTGGGAAGGATGTGACGCAAGAGGATCCGCTTGTGGCTGAGTCCGAGGGACCGGGCGGCTTCCACAAATTCCTGCTTCGAAAGAGAGGCCGCGGCCGAACGAACGATCCGGCCCATCGACAGCCAGCCGAAGGCTGCGATCGCGATGGTGAGCGGGATGAGGGCGGCAAAGCGCATCACGGTATCATTGTCCCATCCCCAGTCGTTGACCAAAAAGCGAGCGGCATCATCGATGTGCTCGGTGATCAATTCGCGAAAAAGAATCACGATGATAAGGAAAGGCATGGCAAGGAGTCCATCAACGATCCGCATCATGACGTTGCCAACCCGGCCTCCGACGTAGCCGGCAATCCCGCCGTAGATCACCCCGATGGTGACGGTAAGAACGGTGGCCAGAATGGCGACAATCAGGGAGATTTGACCTCCTTCAAGAACACGGATCAGGAGGTCCCGACCCAACTGGTCGGTGCCGAGCACACCCGATTCGCCAATGCCAGCGAAGCGGTTCTCAAGATTTTGTTTGTTCCCGTCCAGTCCCGATAGGGAAAGGATGGGCGCGAGGATGAAGCACAGAACCAGGATCACGCCAATGATGATGGCCCCGGCGACGGCCAGTTTGTTCTTCTTCAGACGAACGAGCGCATCGGCCCAAAGGCTGGATCCTTTCTCAACAACAGGTGGCGTTTTGCCGGTAGCAGCGGTGGAGGTCATGCAGTCTTACGCGGTGCGGAGTTTGGGGTCCATAAAGATGAGGGCGAGGTCGGAAAGGAGATTGGCCACACCCATGAGAATGCCGTAGAAGAGGACCAGACCGAGGACGAGGTTGTAGTCCTTGGTGGTGATCCCGAGGACAAAATATTGTCCCATTCCCGGGATGAGGAAGATCGTTTCCACCACGAAGGATCCGGTGATGATCGCAGCAAAAGCGGGCCCGAGGAAGGTGACGGCAGGTTGAAGAGCCGGGCGAAGAGCGTGCTTGATAATGATCTGACGGGTGGGCACTCCCTTGGCCCGGGCGGTGCGGATGTAATCTTGGGAGAGCACGTCGAGCATTCCTCCGCGGGTGAGTCGGGCGAGGTAGGCCGCGACTCCGAAACAAAGGGTGATGGAAGGAAGGATGATGTCGCTGGGGCGGCTCCAGCCCGCGACGTTGAGCCAATCGAGAGGGAAGGCGAAGCTCACCTGGAAGATGGGACCCAGCACAAACGCCACCACGCAGATTCCGGCCATCGCGATGATCATGGCGAGGTAATCCTGCCATTTGTTGTGAAACAGGGCGGCGAGGATCCCCAGCGGAATCCCGATCAGGATACTAAGAGCCAGGGAGACAATTCCAAGCTTGAGAGAGACCGGAAAGGACTCGGAAATCAAAGTGGTGACCTGACGTCCTTTCATCGCAAGGGAAGGACCAAAGTCGCCTTCTAAAAGAACCCGCTTCCAATAGGTTGCGTATTGGACGCCGAGTGGTTGATCGAGGCCGTAGTATCGCTCGTTGGCAGCTTGTTCCTCGGCAGTCATTCCCTTGTCGGTCGCAAAGGGATTTCCAGGAATGGCCCGGACCGCGAAGAACACGAAGGTCACGAGCAGAAAGACCACCACGATGGTCTGAAGAATACGGTAGAGAATCGTTTTGAGCATGGGTGGGAAGAGTTATTCCTCGATCTTGACGAACTTGAACGGGTGGTTGTTCAGGAGAAGCGGATGCCAACCTTTGACCTCGGGTCGGATGAGGTAGTTGGTGGTGTAGAAATAAACGGGGAGGGCGGCCGTTTCGGCGAGAAAGGTGTTTTCGGCTTCCGAGAGAATTCCGAGACGGGTGGCCGGGTCGGCGGTGTTCTCGGCCTTGTTGAGGAGATTTTCAAACTCCTTGGAGGAGAAGCCGGTGTTGTTGTTACCGCCACCGGTAATCCACATTTCGAGAAAGGTGGTCGGGTCAAGGTAGTCGCCAATCCAGCCCGCCACGCAGAGGTCATAATCGGATTGATATTGTTTTTGAAGATAAGTGGCCCATTCCCGTTGCTCGATCCGGACGTTGATACCAAGGTGCTCCGACCACATCGCTTGAAGGGCCTCTGCTTCGCGTGCCGCGGATTCGGAGTTGGTGGTAAGGAGCTTGATTTCTGAGAACTTCGAGTCGGTGGAGTAGCCCGACTCCTTCAAAAGTTCGCGCGCTTTTTCGGGATCGAAGGAAATGACCCCGGCAGCCTTGTAGTCGCCAAAGGGAGGCACGATCCCGGAAGCGGGAGTCTGGCCACCCTGCAGGATCTTCTCGCAAATCGACTTTTGGTCAATGGCGAGAGCGAGTGCCCGGCGGACCTTCGGATTGTTCAGCGGTTCGTTGCGGGTGTTGACCCGAATGAAGCGGGTTCCCACGTAAGCCTCCTGACGCAGTTGGTCAGCGTATTTTTCCTTCGCCATTGGAATCAACTCAGAAGGAACGGTGTAGGTCATGTGGAGTTGGTCATCACCGAACATCCGGGTCTCGGTGAAGTAGTCCTTGATGGGGAGGTATCGAACACCATTCAAGGCGACATTTTCGGCATCCCAGTATTCGGGATTTCGTTCCACCTCGAGGTAGTGGTTGGTTCGCCATTCTTTGAGCTTGAAAGCTCCGTTGGAAACGAGGTTGCCCGGACGGGTCCAACGGGAGTCGAAGGCGGTATTGATTTCGCCATATTGCAGCACCACATGCTCGGGAACCGGATACCAGGTGTAGTGCTTGGTGATCTCGGGGAGAAAGGGGACCGGTCCGCGAAGTTTGATGTGAAGCGTAACATCATCGACTGCAATGACTCCCACCTCGGCTTTGTCCCACAAGTTTGGTTTACCTGCATCGTGATGGGCAATGATTCGGTCGAGAACGAGTTGCCTGGTCTCTTCAGGGACTGCGTCCGTCCAGTTGACAAGATCTGTGGTGGTCTTGAGGAAGACCAATTCTTCTTTCGTGAGTTTGTCGATCCCTTTGGCGTTCAGGTAAATTCGCTTCTCCGCCTTGGTCAGATCCTTCAGATTTACCTTCTCCGCGGTCATTTTCTCAAGGCGGACCGACTTTTCTTCGCCGAGATAGGGACGGAGTTTCTTCAGATCGCGTTCTTTCAGTTCTGAGAATGTCTTGCCGGCAAAGTTCTCCAGTTTGAGGGCGCGTTCACCCTTGAAATTGGCTTTCTTAAGAACTTCCCATTTCACCGGAAACTCCGGATCGTTCCCACAAAGAAGCTGACCCCAATAGTTTCGGTTATAGGCTTCTCCATTTCGCAGGAAATAGAGCATCTCGGCATACTTCGCAGGCCAGTTGGGATCGGGCGAGAGCAGACGTTTGTAGGAGAAGACAAAATCGTGTGCGGTCACTTGCACTCCGTCGGACCACTTGGCTTCGGGATTGAGATGGAAGATCCATTCGTTCGGATTGTTCTTATCAACTGGCTCCCAGCTCATTGCGACTCCCGGCAAGGAGTCGTTGTCCTTCTCAGGGTTCTCGACACAGAGACCTTCAAAAAGAGCCCGGATGATGTTGGATTCGAGGACACCTGAGACGAGGTGAGGATCGAGTCCCTTGGGTTCGCTGCTGTTGCCAACGATCAGGATTTTTTTGTCGTTCGCGATTTCGATATCGGACCTTCGTTCGCAGGACACGAGCGCCAGGGCGGCGAGCGCGGTAGAGACAATCGATCTAAGCACGGGCGGAGGTTGACTGATTCGGAAGCGGAGGGGAATGAATTTTTCGGGCCGCTGACTTTCGTTTGACATTAACGACATGAATGGAAACAAAGGGTCTTCCGTCGAAGTCCTCGTTCCTCCTGCATGAAAGTTTATTTTCTCCGCCGCCTGATGCTGGTTCCGCTGACCGTGTTGGGGGTGACCTTTCTGGTTTTCGCCATCACTCGGATTATGCCGGGGAGTCCGCTGGCAAAAGAGCTTCAGGCTGCCGCCGCCGGAGCATCCGAAGGAGGGGGCGGTGGTGGAAAAGGGGAGTCGGGAGCTCTCTCCGAAGAGCAAATTGAGGAATACGAGCGGGAGTATCTGTCCGATAAGCCCTTACCGCTGGCTTACTTGACCTGGTTGGGGCTTTATCCGCGGGATCGACTGCACAGCCAGGCGGAGTATAAGCCTGTCACCAAGGGTGCCGAAGGAAAGGTCAGTGAAGAGAATATCGGATCGAGCATGGTCGAAGATCCCGGAACCGAAGTGCTGGTCAGCTTGGCGGGCTCGGGCCGTCCGGTGATCGTAAAGCGCAAGGGAAGCGAGGAGGAAGGCTTCGAGATCGAGTGGGCGCGTTATTACGACGCCTCGAAACCACGAGACCAGTGGGCTTCAATTGATGAGGACGGTTGGGAGGTCCGCTATGAGACAGCGCAGGAGCGCTTTGACAGGCATTTTGAGCGCGAGAACGAAAAAACCGAAAAAACCGTGGAGAATTACCTCCCCCGAGCGGTGGTTTACAAGTCAAGGATCTCGGGGCTCCTTCAGGGAGATATGGGGCGATCCACCGTGTTTGGAGAGCCTGTTCTTGATCTCATCCAGTCCCGGATGCCGGTGGCTCTCTATTTTGGCATCCTCACTTCGATCATCTCTTATGCCGTTTGTTTGCCGCTGGGGATTTTGAAAGCCATCAAGCATCGAACGGCGATCGACAACGTCACTTCGATATCGATCTTTTTGGGATATGCCATTCCGGGGTTTGCCCTGGGATCGATCCTCCTCGTCTACTTTGGCGCGATCAAGCCGGTCTTCCCGATGATCGGTTGGAAATCGGAAAACTTCGACTCGCTCGGGCCGTGGGATCAAGTCAAGGATCTTGCCTGGCACACCGTGCTGCCTCTCATCAGTTATCTTGTCGGGTCGTTTGCGTGGTTGACCATGATGATGAAGAACAACCTCATGGACAATTTGTCGGCTGACTATGTCCGGACCGCGGTGGCCAAGGGGGTGGGATTCAATCGCGCGGTTTTTCGTCATGCCTTCCGGAATTCCTTCATTCCCATCGCGAGTAGTCTTGGTCAGCTGATTACCGTGATTGTTTCCGGCAGTATTCTGATTGAGCTGGTTTTTGACATCCAGGGATTCGGGCAGTTACAGTATCGCGCTCTCATGGGACCCGACCAGATGCTGATCATGGGTACCTTGACGGTTGCCTCCTTCCTCATGGTGATGGGGAATATCCTGTCCGACATCATCGTCGCCTTGATCGACCCGCGGGTTAAGTTTGATTGATTCATGAAACTCATCATTGGCATTTCTCTCTGTTTTGCATCTGCGGTGAGCTTCTTCGCCGACCGGATGGGATTGAGCCTGCCCACGGTCAGTTGGGGCTACAATCTGAGTCGGAAGACCAGCGAGCTTCCGATGATCGAGCCTCTCAGGTCGTTTTTCGATCACCTGGGACATATCATGGCGGGCTTGATGCTCCTTGTCGGTCTCTGGTTGATTGTCACCAAGCTGGCATCGGGAGTTCCCAATCCGGTCACTCTCCGGAAGATCCAGCGGTTCCGGGAGATCAAGCGTGGTTA
>JASFWU010000193.1:0-5628 GCA_050049035.1 Akkermansiaceae bacterium
CGGCGGCGCGCCATCGGGAGGTGGGACTGGCAATCGAAGAAAAAACGATGGCCGAGGCGATGAAGGAACAGGGATACGCTACTGCTCTTTTTGGGAAGTGGCACCTGGGCTACGATGCGAAGTTTGGCCCGGTGAAGCAGGGCTTCGACGAGTTTAAGGGGTTTGTTTCCGGAAATGTCGACTATCACACCCACATCGATCAAGAGGGCTTCTTCGACTGGTGGAAGCAGGACAAAAAGGAAGATGAGAAAGGCTACATCACGGATCTCATCACCGAAGATGCCATCGGGTTCATCGAAAGGGAAAAGGCTGAGTCATTTTTCGTAGTTCTCCATCACGGCGCTCCCCATTACCCGCTGCAAGATCGTGAGACGCCCGGTTTCCGGGTCGTCCGTGATGGCAAGGGGAACCGGGCGCGTCAGCCCCAGGTCGACCGTCAGGCTGTTTATGCCAGGATGGTGGAGATCATGGATGAAGGGGTGGGGCGGATTGTCGCAAAGCTGGAGGAGCTGAAACTACGGGAAAACACCCTCATCGTGTTTTGCTCTGACAACGGCCCGGCCATGACTGTTTCGCCAGTCGATTTGCGGGGGAGAAAAGGGCAGTTGTTTGAGGGCGGCCACCGCGTGCCGGGAATCTTCAATTGGCCCGGCGGTCTTCCCAAGGGAACGGTTTGTGATACGCCGGTCATGACGATGGATCTCATGCCAACCTTTTTGACTATGGCGGGAGGAAAAGTGGAATCAGAGCGCAAGTTCGACGGACGCGATGTCACGGCCATCCTGAAAGGGGAAAAAGTCGTTCGCGAGCCGCTCTTCTGGAGATTCAAAGGTGATGTCGCGATAAGGGACGGCAAATGGAAGCTTCTCCGTCAAAAGGGAAAGAAGGCCATGCTTTTTGACCTCTCGAAAGATCGAGGAGAGGCCACTGACCTTTCGGGAAAAGAGCCGGAACAAGTCGCCCGATTGCTCAAACTGATTGCGGACTGGGAGAAGGATGTGTTCCGGGTAGGAAAAGTATCCCAGTAAGTAGGCCTCCGGGATAGGGCGTGTTAGGGGCCTTCGGGAACCATCAGCTGATCAGGAAAAGGAAAAACAAAAAGGCCCCCCGGTTAAGGAGGGCCTGGAAAGTATGAAGATGAGTCCCGGATCTAGCGGCGACGGCGGAAGGCCATGGCGACGCCAAGAAGCGAAAGGAGTCCGGTCGATGGCTCGGGAATCTGCTCAAGCTGGAAGCCGTTGACTCCAAAAATCTGACGGTGCACCGCGGTGTTGGCGTATGGAGCAAAACGAATGGTCACGTCGTCGGTTCCGTTGGCAGTGAAACTGGTCTCGTAGATGGATCCTGCAGATTCCATGCCGGCGAAGTCGGAAACCGTTGCTCCCGAGTCAGGATTGCCGGCAGCGGTTCCGTCAGTCATGACACCGTCAGCAAGCTGGACAAATCCTGAACCGGTGTCGATCCAGACTGCAAAGTCGCCATGCACGTTCTCGGTGTCGTGGTGGAACGAAGTCCAGTTGTAGATTCCAGCCCCCAGTCCCGAAAGAGTCAGGGTCATGTAAGTCGGGGTTCCGGTCGTTCCGTCCCAGTTGCCCAGTCCACCGTTTCCGGTTCGGGTGTCGATCCCGAGGAAGTCGGTGACCAGTGCCAGCCCGGTGTCATCGGCCCATGAAGCATCGAATCCTGTAGCGGGGTCAATGCCATTACTCGCGGTTCGGTTGATGCTTTGGCGCACATTGAAATTTGTGGTGTTTGGCCAAGCCGCGGTAAGGGTGACAACCGGGGAACCCGCGAAGGTGGTTGCGTAGTCTTCGTCCAAATCACCCGAGGCTCCCACGTTAGGGATGCCATTGGTATCGGGATTGTCCGTATTTTCGTGATCCCTGGTGAAGGCCTGATAGCCTGGCTCGAGTTCTTCTCCGCCATCCTGGTTTCCGGAGTTGAAGTCGACCCAGAGACTGGCCTGGGCTGCTGAAGCGGCAAAGCTGACGGCGATAATCGATGTGATGTGTGCTTTCAAAACGATGTCTTTAGTGGGTTAAAACGCTGCAGGAGGGCAACGATCCGTTAGAGATAGCATTTGAGGCGCTCCGGGCGAGCAAAAAGTGACAATGATGTTTCTGTTCGAGGGTCGCTCTCCCGAGCATGGGAAATCTCCCCAATTGAGGACGAATCTAGAGGCGTGATGGATTCACCGGAGATTCCGGCACTTTTCCCGAGGCCTTGCCTTTCATTTTTTCCCGCAGGCTTTTTATTGACTTCTTCGTCTGAGCGTCGGGTTTGAGGGCGAGATTGTGAAATTCCATGGGGTCGTTGGCGTGATCGTAGAGTTCGATCCCTTCCTTTCCTTCAGCCCACTCGGTGTAGCGCCAACGGTGTGTGCGAATGCTGCGCCCCATCACCGGCTCTTTGAGCCTCTTGTCGGCGGGGCGCAGGATCTGGCTGACCGCGACGCCGTTCCATTCCTTGAGGGGATCATCAAGCAGTGGCTTGAGACTTCTTCCGGCCAGCCCGGTCGGGAGCAAGAAACCAGCAAGGTCGAGGACGGTTGGGTAAATATCGACGAACTCGACAATGCGAGAGCAGCTTTGTCCGTTCCCACGCTTGCCTGGTGCCCGGATGATCAGGGGAGTCCGGGTTCCCTGTTCAAACATGGTTCGCTTCTGCCAGATCCCGTTGTGCTCGCCCAAGTGATAGCCGTGATCGCTCCAGAAAACGACAATCGTGCTGTCGGCGAGCTTCAAGCGGTCAAGCTCCTCGAGCATCCGGCCAACCTGCGCATCGATAAAGGAGACACAGGCGTAGTAGGCCTGCAGTGCTTTACGACAGTTGAGTTCACTAATGTTGTAGTGGGGGATGGGATTGTTGTGGGCAAACGCGGCGGTGGGAATGTCATCACGGTCACCTTCCGGAGCATAAGGGAGCTGGATTGATTCGAGAGGATACATCTCGAAGTACTTCTTCGGCGCAATGAAGGGCGAGTGGGGACGAAAGAAGCCCGCTGCGATGAAGAAGGGCTCGTCTTTCTTTTCGTTCATCATTTTGATGGCCTCGGTGGCGATTATTCCATCGGTTTGTTCCTCGTCCCTCCCTTCGGCGGCGAGCCAGCTGAGGGTGCCACTGATTTTGCGGGCGGGCTCGGCATTGAAAACGAGATGCTCGTCGGTCTTGTCCCGGCCTTTGGGATTCACCGTCCGTTGCCATGAAGGTGGATCATCGAATCCGTCGGTGCCAATGCTGGCAGGCACATTGTAGTGATAGATCTTCCCGGTGCGGGCGACGAAATAGCCTTCTTTAATGAAGCGCTGCGAAAGGGTGACGGCATTGGGAACGGTGTCACGGAAATGAGCATCAAGATCGTAGACCTTGATTTGATCGGGACGCATTCCCGTCATCACGGAGGCCCGGCTTGGGTTGCAAAGCGGTAGCTGGTTGTAGGCGCGATCGAAGCGAACTCCGCTGGCGGCGAGACGATCGAGGTTGGGTGTTTTTACAATGAGATTTCCGTAGCACCCGAGGGAGGAAGCCAGGTCGTCGACCGCAATAAAAAGAACGTTGAGTGGCTTGGCCGACAGGGGGGAGCAAAGTGCGATGAGAGAGCAAATTCTCAGGATCATCTGACCAGCTTTGATGAAATGTTTGAGAAGACCAGAAAGAAGAATTCTGTAGCATTGAGATTGTTGTCGGAACGAACTAGCCTGCCGGCCGTGAATCTTGCCAAGGTAATTCTCTTCTTGCTCTTCGTGGTCCCGCTCGACGGGAAGTCACCTAACATCATCCTGATCATCGCAGACGACATGGCGTGGGATGACTCGGGAATTTATGGGAATCCCAATGTTGCCACTCCCAACATCGACAAGCTGGCCAAGGGCGGGATGCTTTTTCATAACGCCTACCTCACCGCGTCTTCCTGTTCACCGTCCCGATGCTCGATCATCACCGGACGCTATCCTCACAACACTGATGCGGAAGAGCTCCATTGGCCCTTGCCCAAAGAGCAGGTGACTTTCGTTGAGAAGCTACGTCAGGCTGGATATTGGACGGCTGCTGCGGGCAAATGGCATCTCGGTGATGCCGCCAGAGATCGATTTGATGAAATCCGCGAGACCGATACCTCGGGCTTCCAGTTGCCGGCCGGGAAGGAGGGACAGAAAGGGAAGTTTGTCGAAACGATGGAAGGCGAGGCCCAGTCGGGTTGCACGGAGTGGGTCCCCTTGCTCAAGGATCGTCCCAAGGAGAAGCCGTTCTTCCTGTGGCTGGCAGCCCTCGACCCACACCGACCGTATCATGAAAATATCATCGGGAATCCGACTCCCTTATCGAAGGTGAGGATTGCTCCCTATCATCTTGATACTCCCGAGGTCCGTCGCGACTACGCTCTCTACTACGACGAAATCAGACGGCTCGACAAGTATGTCGGCAAGGTGATGTCGGAACTCAAGCGCCAGGGAATTACCGACGAAACCATGGTGGTTTTCATGTCCGACAACGGCCGCCCGTTTCCCCGCGACAAGACGACGATTTATGACTCGGGAATCCGGACGCCGTTCATTGTTCGATGGCCTGACAAGGTGAAGCCGGGAGGAGTGACCAGGAGTCTGGTGAGTATGATCGACCTTGCCCCGACTTTTCTCACCATGGCCGGGATCAAGCCGGGCCAGACCTTCCAGGGGCGGAGTTTCCTCCCGGTTCTTGAAGATCCGGCTCGGAAGATTCGCAAGGTGGTGTTTGCCGAGCAGAACTGGCATGACTACGAGGCCCATTCGAGGGCTGCCAGAAATGAAGAGTTTAAATACATCCGAAACGGATATCCTGACTTGCCGCTGACTCCATCTGCCGACGGGGTGCGGTCTCCCACGTTCCAGGCCATGATCAAGCTGAACAAGCTGGGCAAACTCTCGAAGGCACAATCGGTTTACTTTGTGAACCCGAGGCCCAAAGAAGAGCTCTATCACAGTGCCAAAGACCCTCACGAAACGAAGAATCTCATCAACGATCCCAAGTATCAGGAGGTGTTACAGGAGTTGCGTGGCTCGCTTGATCAGTGGATCAAGGAGACCGGTGACCGGGTGCCAAAGTTGAGAACAGCGGATGAGTTTGACCGGACAACCGGACTGCCCACTTCGGCAAGAGTGAGGCCACGACTTTCCAAAAAGGAAATGGTCAAAAAAGGGCTGACCGCGCCTTGAAGCTGTTGGAATGACCTCCCGGCCTGAACGGTATTTTAATACTCGAGCAGAGCCTTGATCACTTTTCGTTCTTCAACTGCGGTGAGCGCCTTCGCAATGTCATCGATGGAAAAGCGGTGGGTGATGAATTCGGAGGCCGAGAGTTTGCCTTCCCGCATCCACTGGCAAAGCGGCCCTTGTGCTTCCTTTTCGTAGAGGCGGGTCGGCCACTGGTGGATGTAGAGGTTGTAGTTGAAGTCAGCCAGGGCATTGCCAACGGTGAATTCCTTGACGTCTGCGTAAACTCCGTAAACGCCGATGGAGCCGCCCCGCTTGATGAGGGGAAGTCCGGTATTGATGATTTCAGGTTTTCCGACGGCATCGATGACGGCATCGAGTTTTCCGCGGGTTTCCGGAAGGGCGGCGACTTCGGGTGAGTCACGATCGAAAGTGGCGGTGG
>JASFWU010000195.1:0-5625 GCA_050049035.1 Akkermansiaceae bacterium
TGATACCGCCGGCAACGTGGTGGTGGCCGAAGCCATCGACAAAGTGCACGACGCGGTGAAGGAAGGGGAATCTATCGTCACCCCGATGACAGGTTCGGATATCTTCCCAAACCTGGTGACCTCCATGGTTGATGTGGGTGAGGAAACCGGTCAGCTACCGGAGATGCTTCTCAAAATCGCGGATGTTTACGACGACGAAGTGGATGGAGCAGTGACTGCGCTCACTTCGATTCTCGAGCCCCTTATGATCGTGTTCCTCGCGGTCGTCGTTGGAGCCATCGTTTTCGCACTCTTCCTTCCGCTCCTGAGCGTGATCGAGAAAATGCAGCAGTGACCCGCTCAATTACCAAGAGTTGCCGATTAGAAATTCATCGATTAACGTTCTGACATGAATCAGATTAATTCTCGCCATCGCCGGGCCGGAGGCTTCACCCTCATCGAGCTTCTGGTGGTAATGTCCATCATTGTCATCCTTGCTGGGATCGGTTTGGCCGTTTCCAAGCACTTTGAGCAAAAGTCCAAGATTGAAGAAACCAGTGTGAGGATCCAGCGAATCCGTATGCACCTCGAGGAATACATCAACGAGAATGGTGGGATCTATCCTCAAAGCGCGGATGGTACCAGCACCGTCCTTTATCGTGTCCTCTCGGGAGATTTCACCGGACAGGGCCAGCCTCCCACCGGGACCACCTACTATCGTGAATTGACCGAGCTCTCCAATTCTTCGCTGGTCGGCATTCTGGGGCAGAACCGGGTCATCCTTGATGCCTTCGGATCTCCGTTCCGCTATCGCCCTGCTCTCGATGCCAATGGAAATGTCAATCCCAACGTCCGTAATGACGGAGATTTTGACCTCTGGTCAGTGGGGCCTGACAAGAAGCCTTCCGAAATGAACATCCCCGGCAACTTGTTTACCGAGGAGACCCAGGACGATATCTGGAAGTAAAGGGTAGCCAGAACGCCCGAGATCCGAAACACTCCTGTCGCCGGGACGGCATGACGCCCTCCCGGGAAGATCATTCATACGTTTATGTCCGAAGAGACAACCCCAGCCAAGAAGGCTGCACGGAAATCCGTGCGGAAGAAAAGTGCCTCCAAGCGGGCCAAGAATGAAGCCACGAAACCCGAAGTCGTTGCTGAAGAAACCACCCTCCCGCTGGTGGAGGAAGCTCCTAAAAGCAAGGAAGCCGAAGCTCCCAAGCCTCGCGAACCCAAAACCAAGGTGCGCGACGCCCGCCGTGAAACCGCCGACGAGCCGATCCCGGCCGAGATCTCCGGGGAGTCCGGCCCGGACGCGAAAGAGGACAAGGCTTCCGAAGCAGGTGGATCGAAAGGTTCCCAAAAAGGTCAAAAGAAAAGCGAGCCAGCGGGCGAAAAGGAAAAACCTGAAGGTAATGAGAGACGCGGTCGCAGTCGAGGGCGTCGCAACGAAAAGCGTGAGCCTCGTCCCAAAATTGAGGTCGATCACAAGGAACTCTCAAAGAAGGCCTGGAAGATTTTCTACTCTGAAGTGACCGAGGAAGGGTTGGCCCTTCTCGATGACAACGGTCTGCGGGACTATGCCCGCAGTAGTTTCAATGCCGCCCGCTTGTTCCTCGAAGAGAAGGAACGCCTCGCCGCCCGCGAAAAGCAGGTCAAGGCCGAAAAGAAAAAGGCTGAAAACGCCGAAGCGAAAAGCGAAGACGACGACTGATGCTTCTTGAGAGGAGCAGGGTGTTTTTGATTCTTCAGAGACTCTACCTCTTCATGAAGCGCACCGCGTCGGCAATGACGTGGCCGTTGGTTCCCTTGTTCGACAGGATCACCTTGGTCGGGCCGCCCAAAAAGAGGGTGGCGACCGGGTGAAATGCTCCACCCTTTGGCGCTACTTTCTGATTCAGGGTCAGTTGTTTGATTTGACGGCCCATATCAATCGTCACCGGAACGTTGGTGGCGCGGTTTTGATTGGGGGTGTAGGCAATCTGGATCTCGTATTTTCCGGGGTCGAGTGTCGCACTGTAGGTGGCGGTGCAGGAGCCGTCCTTTAAATCTCCATCGTGGTAGTAGCCCAGATTTACTCCGGCCATGATTGTTGACTTCTTCCATGGTCCCTTGAGTTCTGCCTGGGTGTCATCAATGACGATTCCCTTGATCTTGTTCAGGGGAATCAGGGTGGAATTCACTTTTCGTTCCCAAGATAGGACCTGTCCGTCTTCGATCAATCGCTCTTTCAAAGTGTCGAACGGCAGGTCTTGCACCGCGATCTTTCTGTCGAGACTCATACAACCGGCGGTGGCAGCCGATTGTCCGAGAATCATGAAGACAGGCTCCATGCGAATTGATCCGTAAGCAATGTGCGAGGATGAAACCGCCACCGGGACAAGGAGGTTTTGGCACTCTTTCTTCTTCGGAATGATGGCGCCGTAGTCAATGGGGTAAGGGCCTCCCGGATTGCGTTGAATATCGCCTTCGTTTCTGGCGTGGCCGTTCTTGTCGACGTATCGCTGGGTGTTGTGGGAGTCCATGTTGTAGGATCCCATTCCGATTGGTCGCTCGGTGGGAATGAGAAGACGAAGGTGGTTCTCGTTGACCACGGTGTCGGAAACCATGCGACGAGCCTCGCGGATGTAAAGCTGGTGAGGCCAGTGGCCGTTGTCGGTAAACTCGTCCTTCGCCAGACCCCACTTCTTCATCTCGCCCTGGATGTCATTCGGAACCCTCGGGTCGTTGACAATGAACCAGAGAAGGCCTTTTTGATAGGTCTCGTGCTCCTTGATGATTTCCTTGCGACGCTCGTAGGAAGCTTCGGGGTAGTCGTAGTTGTAACCGATGTTGTCGAAGGAGAAGCCACCGTGGTTGTTGGTGTCGGTTTTGCGATTGGGAATGGGGTCGAACTTGCGAAAGACCGCCTTCCAGCCGGTTTGGAAATAGCGAAGAGCCAGTTCGTATTGCTTGGGATCATAACCCTCCGGTTTGGGAAAGGGCAGCCGGTTCGGATCGTGATTGGTCATGCAGGTCCGGAAGCAATAGGCCTGAATACGATGATCGCCTTCGCCTTCCTTACCGGGTGATTCTCCGTGGATTCGCGGAAGAAGCCCGGAAGAGGGATCGCCGGGAACGATATAAGGATCGACCGGTTTGCTGAATTGATGGGAGACCGCGTTCTTCGTTTGAACTCCGTTCAAGGTTTCCTTGTATTTCGAATTGGCTTCGCGACCGACGGTATAGCTGACCCCGGCGGTGGCCATGAGATCCCCTTCGTAGGTGGCATCGATGAAGATCCCACCCTTGAAGACTTTCCCCGAGAGCATTTTGATTTGCTGGATACGGCCATCTTTCATGGTGACTCCGTTCTTGCGGTCGAGCCATTCGTCGCGATGGACGCGAATGTTAAACTCCTTGATGTAGTCTTCAAAAATCTGTTCCGCGACGTGCGGCTCGAAGATCCACATCGTACGGTTGTTTCCATCGATCGCGGCAGTGCCCTGTCCACGATTGCCATACTCGGATTGCTTCTGCCATTTCCACGATTCCTTCTTGTCGTAATGCTTGAAGACACGATGGTAAAAGTCCCGCGAAAGCCCGCCGATCACTTCTTTCTTCCCGGAATCGGTCCATCCCAGTCCGCCCGAGCTCAATCCTCCAAGGTGCTTGTCCGGACAAACGAGGACCACCGACTTGCCCATCTTTTTGGCCTGCACCGCTGCGATCACTCCTGCAGAGGTCCCGCCATAGACGACAATCTGGGAATCGTTTGCTGCCTTGGCCTGGAATGAAAGAACGAGGCAAAGAAAAGAGATGAGGAGACGTTTCATCATGGTGGTGATTGATGATTTATTGTGAGGACTCCCGGGTTTGTGAACCCGAAAGTAAGGCTTTGGCTTCTCCGAGAAGGAAGAGGGAACCGGTTAAGAGGGTGGGTTTTCCAGCAGTCGCTTCGAGTGCGGAAGCAAGGTCCGGGTGAACCGTCGAAGGAAGTTCGACCTCGTGGCTTTCGGGCGGGAGTCCGCGCTGGGAATTGACCGGGACAAAGTGAAACTCAGCGGCGATCTTTGAGAGTTCGGCGAGAACCTCGGAGGTCGCCTTGTCTTCGACCGAACCAAAAATAATGGTGGCCTTTTGACCGGGACATTCAGTAGGCCACGTTTCCACCAGCGTGCGGGCGGCGTGGGGATTGTGAGCGGCGTCAAGGATGAGGTCTTCGCGGATTCGTTCGAAGCGCCCGGGCCATTGAATATGGGCAAGCGAGTGTTGCACGACATCGAAGGTGAGGTGGTAGCCAGCCGCCACCATGGCCTCGCAGGCGAGGGCGGCATTGTGCTTTTGGTGTTCGCCGGGCAGGGAAAGCGAATATCCCAAGAGCGGTTGGGTGACAAACTCAAGAGGGGCCCGTGTTTGATTGGTGACCTGGCGAATGGCCTTCTCAGCTTCGGGATGCTGAGCCGAGGAAAGAATGGGCTTTCCTTCGATGGCAATGGCAGCCTTTTCCCGGGCAATCCCATCAAGGGTATCGCCAAGCCACTTGGTGTGATCCAAGGCAATGGGAGTGAGCACACAAACATCTGCCGGGACCGCGGTGGTGGCATCGAGCCGTCCTCCCATCCCGGTTTCCAGCACGATGAGATCGCAATCGCAGTCGCGAAAATGTCGCATCGCAAGAGCAAGGGTAAGCTCGAAGAAGGTCGGGTGCGTGTCCCAGTCAGCGACCAGTTCACGAAGCTCGGTGAGGAGAGCGGCCGTCTTTTCTTCAGTGATCTCCAGGCCACTGACGCGCACCCGCTCACGGTAGTCGATGAGATGAGGTGAGGTAAAAAGACCCGAGCGAAGGGCCAGGCCCTGGGCGATGGCATCGATCATGGCGCAGGTCGAACCCTTGCCATTGGTCCCGGCGACGTGGATGACCTTGGTGCGATGGGACGGAAAAGCGAGGAACTCGCGCAGCAGTCGGGTCGGGCCTTCCAGCCCCAGTTTGATCCCGAAGGTTTGGGTGGAGTAGAGCCAGTCGAGGGCTTCTTGGTAGTTCACGGCAGAGCGGTGCAATTAGGCGCGATCTTTCCAGGGGCCGGTGATGGCGAGAGTCAATCCTTCTGCCTGCATGTTGACGAAAAGGATGGAGCCATCGGGCGAAAAGCAGGAGCCAGCAAACTCGGTGGCACTCCTGGCATTGCGGGCCAGCGAGTAGATTTTTCCTTCCGGAGTCACGCCCCGGAGGTGAGGTCGTTTTCCTTTGTGCTCGGCGACCAGATCCTCGCAAACCACGAGGTCACCCCATGGAGCCGCGCAAATGTTATCGCCATTGGTCAGCAACTCGTTGGACTCCGGTTGCAGGAAAAGCGAGACCTTGTCGGTCTTGCCGGGGGTAAGCTGATAGATCTGCCCCTGGCTGCGCGGGCCACCGTCAGTGCAACAGATGAAGAATGAACCATCGGTGTATTGAATTCCCTCTCCGCGGGCGAAGCGGGCTGCTCCAGCCTTGAAGCCCTGATAGCGAAGGTCGGCTCCGGGAGCCTCATAGTCGTCGAGATCGACCCAGGAAACTTCCATCTCCATGCCCTCCTTGATCGTTTGCTTGCTCCCACGGTAATTGCGCAGGTCGGCGGATTCTTGCGACTTGATGGCCAGGGCCTGAAGTTTACCGGCCTGAAG
>JASFWU010000194.1:0-5625 GCA_050049035.1 Akkermansiaceae bacterium
CCAGTCACGCCCTGCCGGGAGCGCGCTTTGATAATAGGATACACTTTCGAGCGCTCATGTCGATTCCGACTCGCCGCGGGCAGGGCGTTGATCTGCGACGACTTGTTCTGCCAGTTGTTTCGTTGGAGGAAGGCTTCGCCATGAAATGATCTGGAATGAACCAATGAGCAGTGCCATCCAAATTGAAGCCCCCAGGACCGTCTCTTGGTGATCAAATGGAGCCTCCCAAATGGGGTCAACCGAGCCGCTGTTCGCCATGACGGAAGAATCGCTCCCTGCCTGTTCAATTACCTCCCAAATCTCGCCTGAGATCCGAATGACTTCTTCTTCTGGGATACCGGAGTTTCGGACGCGCTCGCGAAGCACATCAAGTGTAGCTGCGATGGTCACATGATCATAGCCAACCCAATGGGAGAATGTCTGATCGTCAGGATCGACATCGGAAAACCCAGCGGGTTGATCCCCCGTCCAATTCAAGTAGCCCGAAGTGAAATCGTGATTCGCAATGTTTCCGCGGCCAACCAACACGAGGACGTAGCTATGCGTCCCACCATACTTTTCGTTGGGCTTCGACGTGTTCCACTCGATCACCTGGTTCACGCGACTCCATGCGGGAACCTTCAGCACCATGGGTCGAGCCCACTCACCTACGTGAAAAAAGGTGATCAGAAATACGAGTGCTCCGAACGAGAACCAAGGTGCGCGGAACGCCGCGGGGAACAGAACTCTCCGCTTTCGGGTTTCGATGACCGCGTAAACGATCCATGCAACGAACGCCGCAGGGACGACCAAGAAGAATAGTCCATAGGACAACGAAACGTTCCAGCCGTGAACATCCGATATGTAGATCAGCTGGGGAATGAGAAACGGCAGGGCTGCCACGAGACCGATGACGGCACGAGGGATTCGTTTGCTGGCTTCATTGCCCTCGCCGGTGGCTTCCATTTTTAGGCAGAACAGTTTTATTCTGTCACCAAAAGGTAGAGAAGCTTTGTCATTTTTGCGAGGCGGATTTTGGATCTAGTTTCTAAGTATCTGAGCAAAAGCTATTTAAGAACTTTGTCAGTGATATCTAACCATCAAATAACTTTGATTTTCTGTCATTCTTAGCAGGTTGGTTATTCGTTCCTTTGGAATTCCTAAGTTTGAGTTATCCTGATAACTCACTGATCTTAAGGGGGCAAAACCTTCTTGCATCATCAGTAAACATCCGAACAAATGTTCTGATGAACAAGCAAATGGCGTGTTGGAAAAGTGATTTGAAGAACTCCCGTGATCTCAAGCCTCTCGATATCGCCGGTTTTGAATTTATCCTATCTTGGTTCGAGCGTTGGCGTCTTACCAGGGATCTCGACCCTTGCCGCGAGAGTGCACGTCGCTTCTGGGTGGAGGCCGTGAAAGCCAAGAAGCGGGAGTCATGGCAGTTGGAGAAATGGGGCGAGGGGTTGGCTTGGTTCATCGATTGGCTGAAGCTTTGTGATCGAAAGGGCCTGGCGCCCACCAGTCTGGCCGAGCGGGTGAAGCAAGCGGTGGAATCTGCAGGAGCGCGACGTGGGCTCGCCCCGACAACGCGCAAGACCTATCGCGGGTGGGCCATGCGTTTTGCCTCGTGGGCGGGAAGTGAAGAGCGGATCCTTGATGAGGCTGCCTGCAGGGAATGGTTGGGGTATCTTGTAGAGCACGAGCATTTAAGTTTCAGTAGTCAGAAGCAAGCTCTCAATGCCTTGGTCTTTTTTTACAGGGATGTGTGTGGACGAGAGGAGGTGATGCTGGCGGTCAAGATGAGGAAGCGAATGCCGCGAATCCCGGTGGTGCTCACGAAGGAAGAGATCAATTGTGTTCTCGATCAACTGGAGCCCAAGTATCGTCTCCCGGCCCAACTCCAGTATGGTTCGGGGCTGCGTCTCACCGAGTTGATCCGCCTTCGGATCAAGGATGTCGATCTTGATCGAGGCCTCCTGACGGTGAGAGGAGGCAAGGGTGATCGAGACCGGGTAACCATGGTCCCCGACTCTCTCCGTGAAGCTCTGGAGAAACAGGTGGAACGTTCGAGGAAAAAATGGGAGCGGGACCGGTTCAACGACGTTGCCGGGGTGGCTGTGCCCAATGCCTTGTCACGGAAGTTTTCCAAAGCCTGTCAGGAGTTCGGCTGGCATTGGCTGTTTCCAGCGGATGACCTTTCCCGGGATCCGGCAACCGGCATTGTGCGGAGGCACCATTTACATGAAAAAGTTTATGGTCAGGCTGTGTCGCGAGCTGCGAAGAAAGCAGGACTCTCCAAGCGAGTGACGACCCATGCCTTCCGGCATTCCTTTGCCACCCATCTTCTGGAATCAGGAGCAGACATTCGGACTCTGCAGGAGTTATTGGGCCATGCCGATGTTAAGACCACCGAGATTTATGCCCATGCCTCGCAAATTGGAAACAGCCGGGGAGTTGCCAGCCCGCTGGATCACTGAGGAGGTCTAAAGCTTGAGAGGTGAGCACGAACTTTGAAAGAAGGGATAGGATTCTCAAGTGACTCAACCGCTGCCCAACGCTCAAACCAGTTGTCACCCCTCCTGAGCAGGGTAGGGGAACAAGCCCGACAAGCCCATGCGGGATCGGCCGTCGGGGTGTGAGGGCAGCTTTGTGGCGATCCTCGCTCGTTTGACGATCAATCAGGAATCTCGTTCAAGGTGTAGTAGACGTCCGGGTGCCAGAGCGAGTCGCCTTTGGCGGATTTGACTCCTGCGAGATTGAAATGGTGCACATGTCCCCGCACCCGGCCGGAAACCTTGAGGTAAATGCTCTTCTTGTCAGGAGAGACAGAGACCTTTTCGATCTTTGGGGTGGCCTTGTCGACCTCGGGGCTTCCGTAGCCGCTTTGGTAGATGTAGGTCCAGGCGGCGGTCTTGTAGGACTCGAGCTTCTTGGCGGAAGCAGCGTCGATGGGCTCGGTGAAGGAGATGGTGAAGCCGTCGGGCTTGGCGTGCATTTCGTGCATTTCAAACGGAGTCTTGCCCGTCCAACGAACGCGCTCGAAGGTGAAGGTCTTGCCACCCCGGGCAGCCCAGCCACGGTTTGAACCTCCCACGAAAAGGGTGGCGTCCTCACCCATGCGGGCCGGGATGATGCCGCAACGGAAGTCTTCCAGGTATTTCCAGACGGCGCCCTGGTAGAGGCCTTTGACTTTTTCGAGATAGACTCGTTGCACCTGCGAGTGGGTTTGTTCTCCGACAAGGACCTGTCCCTTGAAGGGGCCAAACTTGCCTTCCGTCTTGTCGTAAATGACCGCGGTGGGGGACTGGCCGACCTTGCCGTGGGGGAGGATGACGGCGGGAGGAATGATGCGCTTGTCCTTGTCGTGCTCCACGACCATGCGGGACTTGTTGGTGGGATTGGGAGGTTCCTCCATGCCCTCGACCAGCTTGATGTATTTGTTGCCGGTGGGGTTGCCCATGAAACCGCCGGGCTTGAGCCATTTCAGCGACGAAGATCCATTCCAGAGTCCCTGGTTGTCGGTGTAGAAACAATCGCCCGCTTGATTGAAACCAATGCCGCCCGGTGAGCGGATGCCGGGGCAGGTGGGAGTGGCGGTGCCATCGAGGTTGTAGCGGAAGCACCAACCGCGCCACGGCGACTTGTCGCTGGCGCCACCGGATCCGGTCAGACAGTGCACCACCCAGATGTTGCCCTTGGGGTCGGGATCGGACCCGAAATTGTATTCGTGATAGTCGCCATTGATTCCCCAGTAGTGGGAAACCGTTTCAAAGAGGTCGGCCCGTCCGTCGCCATCGGTGTCAGTGAGCTTGGTGATCTCGGGACGCTGGGTGAGGTAAAGCGAACCGTCCTTGTAGAACATGCCGAGGGGCTCGTGAAGGCCGCGCGCGAAGAGGGTCCATTTGACTTTGGAGAGGTCCTTATCGTAGGCGCCTTCGCAGACCCAGACGTCGCCGCGACGCGAAGTTACGGCCACTTTTTTGCCGGGCATGATGGCGATGGATCCGAGCTCGAGGACCTCGCCCTCCGGAGTCGGGATTTCCTCGCGGAGGTAGAATTCCGATTGCCGGGGATCGGCAAAAGCGGTCGGAAGAAGCAGGGCGGAGAGAAGAAGATGTTTCATAACCTTGGGATTTGAGGTGAGAGGTTTATTTCCAGGTGTAGTTGAGAACGATGCGGTGCTTGCCCGGGCTCAGGGCCAGCGGAAGAAGAAGCTCGTTGTTGCGGGTGAAGGCAGGCAGGGGGGAGGACTTCACCGAGACCGTCAGGCTGTCGTCGAAATCAAAGACCGTTTCGCTTCTGCCAGCGAGTCCCTTCCCTGAGAGGGCGCGGAAGTAGAGTTGCTGGTCGGGTGAACCGGGCGAGGGGACCTCGATGTCGAGGGTGCGGGTGAAGCCGGAACCATCGGGAAGGGGCAGCGGAGTATCGGTCACCTTGATCGGGCCGAACTGATAGAGGAACGACGGCTGTTGCTGTTTGTTGAGACGATAGCCTTTGAACATCGGCTTCATGGTGTCGCTGGGCTTGGAGGGCCACGCTGAAGTCTGGCTGTCGAGAACGGCAAAGGCCGGGCCGCGGTTGACGGTGACAAGATCCTCGCCTGCAGGGGGTTGGAAACCTTGTCCCCGCCCGGTCCAGTGGCGTCCACCGTCCATGAAGTCGCCTCTCCAGAGCATGTCGATGCTCATCGAGTCGGCGCTGAAGGCAAGATTGACCCCTTCGGAATATCCCACGCCAATCCCGCGCGGGTCGGTTCCGGCGATGAAATTTCGATAAATGGTGGCTTCACCTGCGGGTGCCACGATGGGAATGGACTGGCCGCCACCGCGTCCCCCGCGGGCCGGTTTGCTTTCGGAGAGGGCTTGATTCTTCATGCCTGGTCCGGACCACGAGAGCGCCACGAACTCCTCGCCGGTGTATTCAAAGAACTCCACCTTGAGGTCAGCGCGACCTTTCTTGAGGGAAACGGAAGCCTTGGTGGGTTGTCCTGCGGGTCCGAGTCGATCGCGTTTGATGATTTCCTTCCCGTTAATCGAAACCGTTCCGCCATCGTCGGTGTCGAAGTTGAAGGTGTATTTTCCATCCTTGGGAACGTCGAGCCATCCGGTCCAGACCAGTCCGAAGTTGTCGGCCTTCTTTTTGCCGAGAGCAGCGTGCTTCAGGGAGATCAGGCCTTTCTTTTCTTCTTCGACATTGGCGGCCTTGGACTTGCGAAGAGCGGCAAGATTCTTGAAGGGGCCGAAGTGGGTGTAGGAGAGAAGGTCGCGAATTGGAGGGAGTTTCTCGACCGGGTATTTCTTGAGGAGGGCGGAAGCCACCCACATGTCTTTCTTCTTGGCTCCGGCCTTCCGCATCGCGGCAATTTGCTTGCTGTTGACCGCGGAATACTTGTGCCCCCAGCTGGAGCGGACGTAGCTGATGATGTTGGCAATCTGGGTGTCGGTGAGCGAGTCCTTGTGAGGAGGCATGACCAGGTTGAACTTTTTGCCCTTTACCTCGAGGGGGCCCTGGATGCCGTGAAGGACGAGTTCGATCATTCTTTCCGGCTTGCCGCCAACCCATTCGCTGCCTGCGAGCGGTGGGAACTGTCCTCCGGCAATGCCCTTTCCGTCAGGTGCGTGACAAGCACCGCAGTATTGTTCG
>JASFWU010000196.1:0-5621 GCA_050049035.1 Akkermansiaceae bacterium
AGTCGATAAAGCGAACCTCATCACCCGGCTGATACTCGCGGAACTCGTCGAAATCCAATCCCTGGCCGCGAAAAGAAGAATGGTAGTCGCCGGAGAAAACCTCGCTGGCCAGTCGACGGGCACGGATCTCCAGGCGGCGCACCCGTTTCATCACCTCCTCGATACTCTCCTGCTCGTCCATCTGCAGGGAATGTGGCCCGCAAATGGTCAGATTGGGAGAGTAAATTTGAGGAGCAGAGACCGTTCGGATGAAGGCGGGAGAGTTTAACCCTCGTAGGAGCCCTCCACTCGAGCAGCGACATCGCGGTAGCCGTAGTCGACCTCGTAGATTTGCTTGAAGCAATCGATGGACTCTTCCTTCTTTCCAGCTTTGTCGTAAATCAGACCCAGTTCGTAGAGGACTTCCTTCTTGGTCTTGTCCATCTGCATCAGCTCGTCATTGGCATCCTTGAGCTGCTTGATCGCGAGGTCGGTCATGCCCTTGGCGTCAAAGACCCGCCCCAGGAGCAAAAGCACTCCGGTCCGAATGTGAGGATTTCGGGTGGCTTGCTGAAGGTGGGGGATGGCATCACTGTATTCGCCGGCATCGTAAAACGCTTGCCCCAGATCGTAGCGCATCTTGGGGTCGGTCGGGTTTTGCTCAACCCGTTGTTTGCATTCCTCAAGACGCTCCTGAATCCGTGCTCCTTCAATCTCCTTGAGTTGAGCCTGAAGTTCCTCGTTCTCAGGGTCGGCAGCGGCTGCCGTCTTCACGTCCTGAACGTATCTATCGGCGGCGAGGTCCTTGATCTCGTTGGCTTTGGCGCGAAGAGCAACGTCTCCGTTCGAAAGCTGGAAGGCCCAGTCGTAGAACTGGTAGGAGGTCTGCCATTCCTCCAATTGCTCGTAGGTGTCGGCTAATTGTTTGACGACAGTAAAGTTGTTTGGGTCCGCTTCATACTGAACGCTCAATTGAGCGGCCCGCTCCTGCAACTGCTCCTTGGTCAAAGCGGTTCGGGATGCCTTTTCAAGTTCGGCAGCCTCGTCGCCTTTGATCATATCACGGAAGCTCTGGTCCTCCGACATGCGGTTCTTCTGCATCGACGCTTTGGCCGAGCAATCTTTCTCTCCCTTGATGGCTTCACCATCGGCGGGATCTGCCGCCACGATGTCGCGATAAACATGGGAGGCTTCGAGCTGCATGTCGCGCTCGATGTAGAAGTTGGCAAGTTTGTGACCAATCTTGGTCTGGGACGGATTACCTTTCCTCGAGGTTTCGAGAGCAAAGGCGGCCGTCCCGATGAGATTGTTTGCCAAGGCCACCTCGTGCATGGCGTCGTTGAGGCTCTGGCTGAACGGATCTTTTTCCAGTTCCTTTTCAATCGCGGCGAGAGCCGCCCCGGGATCTTTTTTGGCCTGACGGACGTATTGGCTGCCAGATCCTCCGGAGCCAAACAGGCCCTTCTTCCCGGTTCCCGGTTTGGCTCCGGTTTCGGAGATCTCGGCCTGCCGGAGGAGCTTGCGGGCATTCAAAAACCCGGGGCATTCTTTCAAGATGGCCTGTAGAAATTTGATGGCATAGCCAAAATTGTTTTTATCCACACTGGATTTGGCGTTTTTCCAGTGCTCCCGGAGCGATTCGGGCAGTTCGGCATCATCGATTTCGCGGAGGTCGGTAACTTCGGACATGGTGTGTAGGAGTGTTTGCGTGTTGTGTTTCCAGTAATCAAGCGTGTCCTTTGAATCTTGGCAAGCATCCAAGAATCAGATTCCAGCGCATTTTAGGCTTTGATCCATCGCGTCGGCCGGATTTTCCGAATCAGTGGTGCCCACCACCACCGCAGGAACCCCGGCAACGGTGGTGTGAGCGGGGACGTCATCCAGAACAACACTCCCCGCACCGATCTTGGCGCCCTGCCCAATTTCCACTCTCCCGAGAATCTTGGCGCCGGCGCCAATCATGACTCCCGAACGGACGATGGGGTGGCGATTGCCTGAAATTTTTCCGGTTCCCCCAAGGGTCACCTCATGCAGAATCGAGACATTGTCTTCAACGATTGAGGTTTCGCCGATCACGACGCTGGTGGCGTGATCGAGAAAAAGTCCGCACCCGACTGTAGCGGCAGGGTGGATATCGACCCCGAAAACCTCCGAAGCGAGGCTTTGAAAATAATAAGCCAGGTCGTGACGCTCGTTTTTCCACATTTGGTTGCCCAGGCGGTAGGTCGCCATGGCGAGAAAGCCTTTGTAGAAGAGCAGGGGCTGGATGAGCGAGAGACAGGCAGGATCCCGCTCATGAATCGCGAGAAGATCGCAAACCATACAGCAGATCAAATCAGGGTGGTCCAGGAGAATCTCCTGCAGGAGCGGAAGGATTTCTTCCCGGGTCATGTCCTCCCGGGCGAGTTTCCGGGAAAGGCGGGCGGCAATCGAGCAGGCCAACGACTCCCTGGAGAGGAAGATATCATCGACGAGCGGCGCCAAGCGGTGCTCTTTCGAGGCAAGCTCGGCAGCCTCGCCCTTGATCAAATCCCAGGCCGCTTCCAATCGGGCGCCCCCTGAATCCATCGACAGCAACTGATCAGGGCTGGTCAGAACGGGTTTGGTATGATCTGCTGTCATCTGTGAGAGTTTCCCAGAAATTGGATTACGCAAGTCGTGCCATGGTGAACTTGGCGAAAAAACACGACGGCCAAACCGTGGTGCGTGCCGACGATATTGCAGAAAGCGAAGGGATTCCACCCAGTTTTTTGGCCCAGATCCTCCATGAACTCAAGCGCATGGGGCTGGTCACGAGCCGTCGGGGCAAAACGGGAGGGTGGAAGTTGACCCAATCCCCGGCTGAAATCAGTTTGCTCACGGTGGTTGAGTCCCTCGAGCCAGAGGCTCTGGAGACCGCGGCCGAGCCTGCCGGAGAATCAGGACCGGCGGTTGATCGCGTCTGGGAGAGCGTTCGCGAGAGCACCCGGGGGATTCTTGCCAAAAATACCCTCGAAAACATGGCATCAAGCGCGGACCCGATGTTTTACATTTGAGGGATTTCAGCCGGTTTCCATATCTTCGAGAAGATCGGGATACGCGGCCAGGGCAGCTTCCTGGCTCAAGGACAAAATTTCCGCGCTCGTTGACATTTCCAGCGCTTTCCCGGCCAGAGTACGACATTCATCGTAGTTGAGGGAAAGAAGGGCCTTTCGGACCGCAGACAGTTCCCGCGGTCCCACCGACAACTCTTCGACCCCCAGTCCCACAAGGAGGGGGGTCAGGTTGAGATTTGCGGCCATCTCTCCACAGATCCCGGTCCAGATCCCAGCCTTCCTGGCCGCCTCAGTGGTCATCTTGATCATCCGAACGACGGCCGGATGGGACGAACGATAAAGGTTGGCGACCCGATTGTTAATCCGGTCCACCGCCACCGTGTATTGGATGAGATCGTTGGTCCCGATGGAAAAGAAATCGACTTCGCGGGCAATCTCTTCGGCGATCAGAACGGCCGAAGGGATCTCAATCATGGCGCCAATCTGGAGTTCGGAATCGAACGCTTCTCCTCCTGCCTCGAGCTCGTCCATGCACTCTTTGACCAAGGCACGACATTGCCTGACCTCGGTCAGCCCCGAGATGAAGGGGAACATCATTCCCATCTTCCCGTGAGCACTGGCCCGCAGGATGGCGCGGAGCTGTTGTTTGAAGGCTTTGGGCCGGTCGAGGGAAACGCGGATCCCCCTCCAGCCCAGAAAGGGATTGGGTTCGGGTTCGGTGAGAGGTTCCGCTGAAAGCTTGTCGCCGCCGGAGTCTAGAGTACGGATGATGGCGAGGTGAGGAGCGGTCCTTTGGGCAAGCTCGGTGTAAACTGAAGTTTGTTCCTCCTCGGTGGGAGTTTCGTTTCCTTCCAGGAGGAAGAACTCGGTTCGGAAGAGGCCGACTCCTTCAGCCCGGTTGTCGAGCACCAGATCGAGTTCATGGGTGAACTCAATATTGGCCGATAGAGTGATGTGCCGTCCATCGGTGGTGGTGCTTTCACGATCGCGGAGTTCCTGAAGTGCGTCACTTTGCGCTTGCTTGCGCGAGCTGAGCGACTGGTAGCGCTCCAGCGTCTCAGGGGTGGGATCGACGATGAATTTCCCGGAGTATCCGTCAATAATGGCGGGTGCGAGCGAGGTGATGTCCAGGACGGCATTGCCGAGACCAACAATCGCCGGGATGCCAAGGGCCCGTGCCAGGATGGCGGTGTGCGAGTTGACACTTCCGGCCTCGGTGACAAAGCCCATCAGCTTGCTCCGGTCCATCGAGGCGGTGTCCGAAGGAGTGAGGTCGTAGGCCACCAAAAGGTGTTTGAAGTCGGGCGAGTGGCCCTCGTCATCGGCCGTGAAATTGCGCAACACCCGTTGGGAGACATCTTCGATATCGATCGTTCTCTCACGCAGGTAAGGGTCGACGATGCGACGCATGGCCTCGAGAACGGTTTGCATGACTGCGTAGAAGCAATATTCGGCGTTTTGAAGCCGGTCCTCGATCGCTTTTTCGACCTTCTTCTGCAGGCTGGGGTCATCGAGGACCATCCCGTGGGCCTCAAACACGAGTCCCTCGTCTCCTCCCGCGACTTCGTCGATGCGATCCTTGAGCTTTGCCAGCTGACCGCGGGTCACTTCAAAGGCTGTCTGGAGCCGCTGTTTTTCAAAAGGAATGCTTTCGGCATCAATGGGGTAAACCGGCGGTGCCGCAAATCCTCGTCCGGCAACCTGCACCGGGCCAATGGCGATTCCCCGGGAGACCGGAGATCCGATGAAGACGCGCTCCTCTGGAGAATGCTCTGCCATGGCGACAGTAAAAGGGTGGCGGGGTGAGGTCCGCCGGTCAATCCCTCGTCGGTGACCTTCCCAGCGTCCGTCTAGGCCGAGGCAACCTCCTCAAAGTTTCGCGCAATGAGCTCGCCGAGAGCCTCAAGCGCTTCTTCCTCCTGGTTGCCTTCGGTCGTGACGGTAATCACCGAACCATGCCCGGCGGCCAGCATCATGAGACCGAGAATGCTCTTCCCATCGACCTCGTCGTCATCCTTTTCCACCCGAATGTCACAAGGGAATGTGTTGGCAATCTTGACAAATTGCGCGGCAGGGCGGGCGTGGATTCCGAGTTGGTTGGTGATGGTAAAAGCTTTTTGAGGCATGAAGAAACGGTTTTGTGACGCGCGGAGTCTGACGGGGTTTGAAGAGTCGGGAAAGACATTTCTCGCACCCGAAAGTGCCGGAAAAGTAACACTTCCGCTGATTCAGGGACGGTCTTCGGCTCATTGCCTTTCATTCAATTGGGGGAATCAGCCCTCCTCCTCGGCCAGCCATTGTTTCATCCCTCCGGCCACGTTGGTGACATCGGAGAACCCGTTTTGAAGCATCCACTCCCCGGCGCGGGCGGAGCGCATGCCGGCGGCACAGTGAACGAGATACTTTGCGTCTTTTGGCAGGTTGGCCGCAGCTTGGGGCCAGCCACTCAGCGGTAGAAGCTGCGAGCCTTCGATATGCGCTATCATGTATTCATCCTGCTCGCGAACATCGAGAAGGATGCCGTCAAACCCATCGGCGAGGATCTGGCGGAGTTCGAGGGTGGTGATTTCGGGAAGGTCGGTCATGTCTTGAGTTTCCTGGACGGGT
>JASFWU010000197.1:0-5588 GCA_050049035.1 Akkermansiaceae bacterium
GGGAGGCCGCCATTTTGGTTTCAATGGCGGATCGCTGGGCCACGACCTTGCGAAGAACGGGATCGATGGTGCGATAGTAATCGCTGAGGATCTTTGGGTTGGTCGGGTTCTTCAGCTGAGCGAGAATGTTGGGAGGAATCCCGTCGGTTTTGAGAACGGGAGCCGCCGCTTCGGTGGCGAGGATGCGGAAGGAACCGATCTGGTGACTGTCAAAGCCCGAGTTGAAGTGGAGGTCGATCGCCAGCTCCCCGGCATCTGCAGCGAGTGGTTTGTCAAAAACAAGGAAAAGGCTTTCCGATTCGTTGGGATGTTCCGCGATGGCCCAACCGGATTTGCCATTGTTGTCGGTGGCGTGAGCCGCAGGGTATTTTGCTTGAGAAAAAGTGGCGGCGGTTTTGGCGATCCGGACCTGCTTGCCTTTAACCGAAACTTTGACGTCGGTGAGGACGAAGTTTCCGTTCACCGCGGTTGAGAGCATGTTTGGCGCGGTGAACGAGGGATGGGGGAGGGCATCAAGACGAATTCCGGTCAGCGGTCTTTTTCCAGTGGGGAGCCGGAGTTGGTAAGAGGTGCGGGATGTCTTGCCTTTGAAAAGCCAGGTGTTGTCGGGGAGTTTCTCCAACTTGCCTTTGGTGGCCTTGGCGGAAGAGAGACGCACGGGCAGCCAATCGGATTTGGGTGATTTCTTCCCGTGGTTCTTGATCCATTCCTTCTGACGAGCGGGAAGTCCGGCTTCGGCGTCAGCGATGGCTTTCTCGACTGACTTGAGCTGTGCCTGCAGCTCGTCGGAGACCTTGGCGACCGGCGAGGAAAACTTTTTCACTGGCTGGGCCGAGGTGCCTTTGCCGGTTCCCCTTTCGCCGATGTTGTTGAAGTAGGCGAAGAGTTGGTAGAATTCCCGTTGCGAGATCGGGTCGTATTTGTGGTCGTGGCAACGCGCGCATCCCGTGGTCAGACCCAACCAAACGGTGGAGGTGGTTTCCACACGGTCGATGACATTCTCGACAAAGAACTCCGGAGCGAGAGCCCCGCCTTCCGCGTTTTGGCGGTGGTTCCGGTTGAAGGCGGTGGCAAGGAGTTGGGACTCGGTCGGATTGGGAAGCATGTCGCCGGCGAGCTGCTCAATGGTGAACTGGTCGAAGGGCATGTTCTTTCGAAAGGCGTCGATGACCCAATCGCGCCACGGCCAGTTGGAACGACCGCTGTCGTTTTGATAGCCGTCGGTGTCGGCATAGCGGGCGGCATCCATCCAGAAAAGAGCCATGCGCTCGGCGTAGGCATCGGAGGCCAGCAAAGCGTCGACAAACTTTTCATAGGAACCGTGCTTCTTGAGTTCCTCGAGTTGGGCGGGAGTGGGCTGCAGGCCGGTGAGAGCGAGTGAAGCCCGACGGGCCAGGGTGGCAAGGTCAGCTGCGGGAGAGGGATCAAGGTCTTCTTCCTTGAGTCGCTTTCGAATAAAATGATCGACCGGATTCATTCCGGCAGGAACCTCCGGCTTCTTTGGAACCACGAAACTCCAGTGATCCTCGTACTCGGCCCCTTGCTCGATCCACTTCTTGATGAGGTTCTTTTCCTTTTCGGTGAGCGACCGGTTGGAGTCCTCGGGCGGCATGGGGTCGTCCTTGTCGAAGATCCGATAAACAACCTCGGAGTCCTCGATGTTTCCCGGAACGATGGGAGTGGTGCCCTTGTGTTCGCGGTAGGCGAATTCAGCGAGGTGCAGAGCGACATCAGCCTCCCTGGTTTTTGGATCCTGGCCGTGGCAGTAGAAACAATTCTCCGAGAGAATGGGCCGGATGTGTTTGTTGTAGCTGATTTCCTCTTCGGCGACGAGAGGGGTTGCGAAGGCCAGAAAGAGGAGCAGACGGTGTTTCATGGAAACAGGATCTTGGAATTGAAGTTTGGACCCCGGACTAGGCGAGGATGTCTTTCACGACATGGCCGTGCACATCGGTGAGGCGGTATTGGCGGCCCTGGAACTTGTAGGTGAGCTTGGTGTGGTCAATGCCCAGTTGATGAAGAAGGGTGGCGTGCAGATCGTGAACGTGAACCGCTTCCTTGTGATGTTTGGTGGGGTGGGCTTTGATCGGAGCCCCGTTTTTATCGACGAGGTTGTAGCAGAAGTCATCGGTCTGTCCGAAGGTCGAGCCGGGTTTGATTCCTCCGCCGGCGGCCCAGAGTGAGAAGCACCGCGGATGATGATCGCGGCCGTAGTTTTCCCGGGTGAGCTTGCCCTGGCAGTACGACGTTCTTCCGAATTCGCCGCCCCAAACGACAAGAGTGTCGTCGAGGAGTCCGCGCATTTTGAGATCCTTGATGAGGGCGGCGGACGGTTGGTCGGCGTCGTAGCACTGGCCCGAAAGTTGTTTGGGCAGGGTAAAGTGCTGGTCCCAGCCCATGTGATAAAGTTGGACGAAGCGAACATCGCGCTCTGCGAGGCGACGGGCCATCAGGCAGTTGTAGGCGTAGGTCCCGCGTTTCTTGACCTCCGGGCCATACATCTTAAGGACCGATTCCGGTTCGTTGGAGATGTCGGTGAGTTCGGGCACCGAGGTCTGCATGCGATAGGCCAGTTCGTACTGTTGGATCCGGGTGTCGATCTCAGGGTCGGCAAACTCGGCGAGCTTTTTTTCGTTCAGCTCGGCCAGATCATCGAGCATCTTGCGGCGGGCGGAAGACGAGAAGCCGGCAGGGTTGGAAAGATAGAGCACGGGATCACCCACCGACATGAACTTGACCCCGGCGTGCTTGGTGGGGAGGAAGCCCGAACCCCAGAGGCGGTCGTAGAGAGGTTGGCAGTTCGGACGACCGGTGCCGCGCGAGACCATCGAGACAAAGTCGGGCAGGTTTTTGTTCACCGAACCGAGTCCGTAGCTGAGCCAGGCCCCCATCGATGGGCGGCCGGGGATTTGGGAGCCGGACTGGAAAAAGGTGATGGCGGGATCGTGGTTGATGGCCTCGGTGTACATCGACCGGATGAGACAGATCTCGTCCGCGATTCCCGAGATGTGAGGCAGGAGTTCGGAGATCTCGGTTCCGGACCGTCCGTGCTTCTTGAACTTGTACTTTGTTCCGGCAATGGGAAAGGAACGCTGCCCCGCGGTCATGCCGGTCTTGCGTTGGTTCAGGTCGACAAAATCACCCAATTCCTTGCCGTGATTTTCCTGGAGCTTGGGTTTGTAGTCGAAGAGATCCTGGGGGGAAGGGGCGCCGCTCTGAAACAAGTAGATCATCCGCTTGGCCTTCGGGGCGGGCGCAGCGGCGGGCTTGTCAGCAAAGCTTTCCCCGAGCATGGAAGAAAGGGCGGCAATGCCGATGCCGGACGCGGATTTGCCGAAGAAATGGCGCCGGTTGACCAGAAGGTGCGATTGGGAAACGGGATCGTTCATAGGTGTCGCGAAGTCTCGAAGACCTCCCTGATCTCTACTCGGACGACCCCGGGAATGTTGCAGGAAAGGACCTCAGTTTCGGGTCCAAACTACCCGCAACCGTTGGCCTCGCAAGCGTTGGAGTTTCGCTGGCTCCGATCTAGCTCGTGAGGGCCAACGAGCCGAACAGCGAGATCGTTTTGAAGAGTTCGACCTGCTCGATGGAAATTTCAGCTTCGGGTCCGGCGTTCAGGAATTGGTCGTAAAACTCGGTAAACTGTTCCATGAGGTTGGCAGGGGTCCCGCTCATCCCGCGAACCACCATATTCCAGGTCATGAGGAGGCGGACGTCATCTTTGACTGGTCCGATGAGCTTGACGACGGTGTGGCGGGTGTCTGCTTCAATCTTATCAAAGAGCTTTTTGACCGCACTTTCCCGGCCTTCAAGAATCTGGAGCACGCGATCCCCGTCGACAATCAGAAGGCCTGTGACATCACGAAGATTGTTGGCTTCGACTGACTTGCGTTCGATATCATCGAAGTCTTCATCGGTGAAAGGCTTGGTCGGACGGCTCAGGTAGACGAGCCGATAAATGGGGTAGTCTTCCCGCTCCTGAATGGTTTCCCAAAGGAGGTCGAATCGTGCGGTGCCTTCGTCCATAAAAGGTCTCCTAACACAATTTCTGATGGAGGGCGAGGGATTAAATCGAGGGAAATCGGGAAAGTTAGTGAGGGATTCCACTGATCAGACTCACGTCGAAACGACATCGAGAATCCAGTCCGAGATCTTCTTGAGATGGATGGGCTGGTGTCCCATCGCGGCGAAGGTGATCGCACCTTCCATGGCGGCGAAAATGACCGGAGCGGTTTCAACAATCTTGTCATCCGGCCAGTCGGGGCGCTGCTGTTTTAAAGCACCTTCCAGCCAATTGATGTTTCCTTCGGTAAAGCCTGCCAAAGCATCCCGTACGGGTTCGGGAAGGCGTCCTGATTCAGCCGCCAGAATCCCGCACAAACAAGCGGCCTTCTGGGTTTCGAGGGCCTTCTGAAACGCCTTCAAAAAGTGCTCAATGGGATTGGCCTGATCAGACGGGCTGCCGAGAGAGTCGAGGAACAGCCGGGTGTAGTCTTTGGCGACCGCAATTCCCAAAGCCTCCTTGCTCGGGAAATGGTAGTAGATGCTGGCACTTTTGATGCCCAGTTCATCAGCGATTTCTCGAACACTGAAGGAGTGATATCCTCCTTCGCGAATCCTTCGAATGGCAATTGCCATGATCTTTTGTGCGGTTTCATTCATTTTTTTGGGGTCTCGGGGATCCACTAAACAAGCTCTCCATAGGTAGTTTTTCTGATTGACGATGTCAAGGGTCGGTGCAAAGGATTCGCCAGCAAACCTACCAACTGATAGGTAGGTTGAAACCAAAGCAAAAAAACGATATGAAAAATGCTCTCATCCTCGGTGGATCAACTGGAATTGGATTCGACTCCGCACTGCGACTGGCTTCCCGCGGGGTTTCCCTGACTCTGGTGGGCCGCTCACAGGAAAAACTCGCCGCCGCCGCTGACAAACTGAAAGCGGCAGGCGCCCCCAAGGTCGAAACCCGCAGTCTCGATCTTTATGACCGGGCTGCTGTTGAGGCCTTTATTGCTGAACTCGAAACGTCTCAAGCGGTCTACGACCATCTGGTCAATGCTGCCGGTTACTTCGCTCCGACGCCCTTCCTCGAGCACGCTCGCGATGACTACCACCGTCAGCTCGACCTCAATGAGGCCTTCTTCTTCGTCACTCAAGCGGTTGCCCGTAAGATGGCGAAAAAGGGCTCGGGCAGCATCGTCAACATTGGTTCGATGTGGGCTCGCCAGGCGGTCAAGGCGACTCCTTCCTCGGCCTACTCGATGGCCAAGGCCGGGCTTCACAGCCTCACCCAGCATCTTGCGATGGAGCTGGCCGATCATGGTATTCGGGTGAATGCCGTTTCTCCCGCGGTTGTCGAAACTCCGATCTACGGGGCCTTCATTCCACCGGCCGAGGTTCACGATGCCTTGCAAGGGTTCAATGATTTCCATCCCTTGGGCCGGATAGGGCAACCATCCGATGTGGGAAGCGTGGTGGACTTTCTTTTGAGTGACGAAGCCTCCTGGGTGACCGGGGCGATCTGGGATGTCGACGGCGGCGTCATGGCAGGCCGCAATTAGGATCAACCAATCATTCAAAACCGG
>JASFWU010000198.1:0-5525 GCA_050049035.1 Akkermansiaceae bacterium
CTGAAGAAGATCGAATTGTCGCTTCTGATCACCATTGGCGAGGTGCTTGTTGGTCAGGTTGCGGATGGTGGCTTTCGAGGCCGGGAGCCCGGCCCGCCCGATGCAGGTGCCCTGGTGAATGGCGGGGAGGAAGGCGTTCGAGTAGTTCCGCGGTCCGCCCTTGCTCGCCGATGGCATGATGGTGATGAAGCCGGGAAGGTTTTCGTTTTCGCTTCCTAGCCCGTAGGTCACCCAGCTGCCCATCGAAGGACGCACGAGGTTGGTCGCTCCGGTATGGAGGAAAAGGGTGGAGGGTCCGTGCGCGACGCCTTCGGTGTGCATCGAGTGAACAAAGCAAAGGTCGTCGACCTGCTTCGCGATGTGCGGAAAGAGCTCGCTCACATACTGTCCGCACTGACCGTGTTGTTTGAAATCCCAGAGCGGCTTGAGAAGTTTGCGCTGGCTCTTTTTTCCAAAGGTCTGTTTGCGAACGCCCACAAAGTCAAAGGACTGTCCGTCGCGTTTGATGAGCTCGGGTTTATAGTCGAAGGAATCGACGTGTGAGGGCCCTCCGGCCATGAAAAGAAAGATGACCCGCTTGGCCCGGGCGGGGAATCCAGGCGACTGCGGAGTGAGGGAATTCCCGGCCGCTTTGCCCAGCATGGAAGACAAGGCGAGGGAGCCGAATCCACAGCCTGCGGATTTTAGAAATTGTCGTCGGTCGTGGGTCATGGCGGATCAGTCGATGAAGCGGAAGTCGAGGCAGGCAAAAAGAGTCTGGCAAAGTTGCGTCCAACCTTCCTCTTGTTGGTCGGGTGGAAAACTCTCCAGGAAACTGTCGGTGGTGAGCTTTTCGCTTTCGGTGGGCGGACGGGAAAGAATGAGTTGGTAGGCTTGCTCGACAGTGGCCTTGTCGGCACGCAATCGTTTTGCGGTGTGGCCCGCTTGCTCGCGGATGAACGTGCTGTTCATGAGAAAGAGGGCCTGGGTTGGGAGGTTGGTCACGGTGCGCCGACCCACCACGAGGTTGGCGTTGGCGACGTCGAAGACCTCGAAGAGATCGAGAGTCGAGTTGCGCAACCATGGCACGTAAACGCTGCGGCGCTTCGTGTTAAACTTGTAGTTCAGATCATATTTGCCCGGCTTCTTCATCGTGAGTCCGCCCCGGGCGGGATCGAGTTGGTCGCTGACCAAGAGAATGGTGTCGCGAATCGCTTCGCCTTCGAGTCGCTTGCGATGAGCCCGGCCCAGAAGGCGGTTCTCGGGATCCCGATCGTGATAGACTTGCGAAGACTGACGGTAGGTTTGGCTGAGGACGATGGCGCGGATGAGGGACTTCACCGACCAGTTGTTTTTGGTGAAGCGAATGGCGAGGTGATCTAGAAGCTCGGGATGGCTCGGGAGTTCGCCGGTCCGGCCAAAGTTGTCGGTGGTGCGGACGAGGCCTTCGCCGAGGAGATGTTTCCAAATGCGGTTGGCCATCACGCGGGCGGTGAGGGGATGGTCCGGGCTGGCAATCCAATCCGCGAGCTGGAGACGGCCCGATTGGTCGGCGGGGATGTTTGGCTTTTGATCCGGCGCCATGGCCACCGTGAGGAACCCGCGGGGGACTTTCCTGCCTTTGTTCCGCACCTGTCCCCGGATGCGGATGTGGGCATCACCCACCTTGTCGGCTTCCGAGGCGGCCATCGTGATCGATTCGCCCTTCTTCAATTCGGCAGCGAGCGATTTGCGTTCCTTGTCGAGCTTCTTGATTTCGTCGGCTGGTGGCTTCTCTTCTTTTTTGAGAGCAGCGATTTGCTTGCCCAACTCTTCAGTTTTCTCGCGCAGCGAGATTCGTTCGGGTGTTTCCGGAATTGCGAGTTTGGTGGTGGCAAAGGACGTCACTCCCGAGGCCGCACTCCCGCGACCCATCGAGCGCGTGCTCTCAAAGATTCCCGCCATCGCATAGTAGTCGCTGGTCGGGATGGGATCAAATTTGTGATCGTGGCATCGGGCGCACCCCAACGTCATCCCGAGAAAGGTCCGGCCCACCGTGTCGATTTGTTCGTCCACGAATTCCGCTTTGAGGAGCTCGTGGTCTTGCAACTCGTAGTTCATCGGTCCCAAAACAAGATAGCCGCTTCCGATGAGTGCTTCGTTTTTTTCTTCCGGTGAAGAGCCCGGCAGGATGTCGCCGGCAAGGTGCTCGCGGATGAGTTGGTCGAATGGCTTGTCCTTGTTGAACGAGCGGATGATATAATCGCGGAAGCGCCAGGCATCGGGAAACACCATTGATCGTCCTCCGCCGCTCGATTCGGCAAAGCGGGTCACATCGAGCCAGTGGCGTCCCCAGCGTTCGCCGAACTCGGGACGGGCGAGAAGTTCATCGACGACCTTCTCGAATGCTTCAGGTGATTGGTCCGCGAGGAAGCGTGCCATTTCCCGGGGAGAAGGTGGTAGCCCGATGAGATCGAAAAAGATGCGCCTTAGTAGAACCTCACGGGATGCCGGAGAAGCCGGGGCCAGTCCCTCCTTTTCAAGCCTTGCCAGGATGAATTGATCAATGGGATCGGACGGCCACCCGGTGTCCTTCACCGCGGGGGCCGGGTGATCGACGGCGGGTTGAAAGGCCCAGAACTTTCGCCCTTCACTCAGATCGATCTCATCGCGTTTTTGGTCGACCGATCCTTCGCGGGGATCGGGGGCACCCATCTTGATCCACTCCTTCAAGCGTGCAATGTCCTGGTCCGGCAGCTTGGTTTTGGGCGGCATCTCAAGGTCGCCGTTCGCGTGGGTGACGGCCTTGATGAGGAGGGACGCGTCCGGCTTGCCGGGAGCAATCGCCGGTCCCGAGTCGCCACCGGTCTCCCAACCCTGCCGGGTGTCGAGATAAAGTCCGGCCTTCACCTTTTTTGCATCTGACGAGTGGCATTCGTAGCAATGCTCGATGAAAAGAGGGCGGATGTGGGTTTCAAAAATCTCAACTCCATCAGCCGCATCTGCCTGCGCCAAAACAGCTCCGGCCGAAAGGGCGAAGCCTGAGAAAGCGATATGGACGGTGCGCATCGGTTGATGATCGGGAAAGCTTCCACCATTTCCGCGAATTGGAAATCCGGCGTCAAGGTGGAAGGAGGATTTCAGGACTACGTGGCATTGAATTTGAAGCTGTCCCCGGGCGGGAAATTTTGTAGATTCGAGGGATGAAGCTTTCAGGAATGCTAGCCTTGGTTTTTGCTTTGCCGACTTCTTTTTCGTCGGCAAAGGACGATGTCATCAGCGAAATCCTGCCCTCGCCGGCAGAGTCTGCGTGGCTTGAGATCGATTGGAAAACCGACCTTTGGGAGGCCCGGCAGGAAGCGGCCCGGATGAACAAGCCGATCTACCTCTGGGAGATGGACGGCCATCCCTTGGGCTGTGTCTGAAACAACGGAGTGGCCGACAGGTTGTTGGTCTTTTCAAATCCTGAAGTGAAGAAGCTCCTCCAGGAGAAGTTTGTCGTGGTGGCCGGTGATGATTGGTATCAGCGACGTCGAAACGACGATGAGGGAAAGTTTTTCCGCTCGGTGGTGGAGCAAAGCCCGCGCAAGGGGAGTCACACCAAGCAAGGACACTACGTCCTGACCGCCGGGGGCAAGTTCCTCGGATTCAACAACAATCGCGGGCCGGATCGTCGTTTGAAGATGATGCACGAGGCATTGAAGAAGTGGGAAACGGTTCGTGATCAGGAGAAGGGGCTCAAGGTTCCTTCCGAAGGAAAGGCGGATTCGCGTTACCATCACGAGCTTCCCGAAGGCGCTCAGATCGTGAAGGTCTTCACCCGTTGTCTCGAAGAGCAGGACGGAAAACTGAAGAAGATGTCGAACGACAAGGTGGGCAATCAGACCGCTGTCGATCATCTTTGGTTGCGGAAACAAGAGATTGCCGCGCTCGGGAAGTTGATTTCATCGGGTGGGGGAGAGGTTCCCGTTTACGTTGCCTGGCGGATCGCGAAGTTTCATCTCCTCGACAACACCCGGGGAGAGCCGCGGAGCTGGAAAAAGTCGGAACTCAAAAGCTGGTCGTTGAAGGTCGATGGCAAAGGAAAGCTGACCGGCGAATTTTCCATCGAGTCCCAGGATGGTGAGCAGGGATATCGTGGCACCATTCAAGGAGGTCTGGCGGTGAAGGCGGGAAAGCTGACCCGTTTCGATGCCCTGGTTCTCGGCAAGCATTGGGGTGAAAGTCGTTACACCCGCGGAGCCCGCCCCGGCAAAACCCCGCTGGGAAAAGTGTTCCAGCTGAGCGACGGCAAACTTGATCGCGATCGTATCCCGCCACAAGGAATCCGCTGGGCCCCGGGCTATTGGGAACCGAAGGACTAGGGTTCTTTTAGATATCCGGCTCCAGGGAAAGATCTAATTCTGTATTCTAGGCGAGATCCAAACGTTGCAAGCAGACACCCGCGATCCGCGTATTTGGGATGGCTTTTCCCCGTCCGTGAGCGACGGTCAATCCTTGGTATCACTCTTCGATGAGCATAAAAATTTTCTCAATCTTCACCGTCCTCAGCACCGCAATTCCTCTCTCTGCTGCTCCACTCGTGAACAGTGGTGATGATTGGCGTTACTTCAAGGGCACGGTCGCTCCTCCGGTCGACTGGCAGACCATTCCCGAGGCCTCGCTTGATGCCTCGTGGCTGACCGGACCCGGCGGGTTCGGGTATGGCGATGGTGATGACGCCACCGTGCTGGATGACATGGAAGACGGTTACCGCACTGTTTACATTCGCCGGACCTTTACGGTTGCTCCGGATCAACTTGATCCCGACGAAGAGGTCATCCTGACCATCGATTACGATGATGCCTATGTGGCCTATCTCGACGGAGTGGAAATCGCGCGCAGTGCTTTGGCACCTGGTAATGTTGGCACCGAGCCCGCCCATACCGATGGTCCCTCGACCGTGCGGGAGGCCGGCAATGCAGAAACGATCAACCTGGGCCTTGCCTCGGATTTGCTTCCGGCTGGAACCCACGTTCTCGCCATCCTCGGGATGAACGAAAGTCTTGGTTCTTCCGACTTTTCGTTGATTCCTAACCTTGCCACCCAGTCTCCACCGCCGCCCCTTCAGTGGACCCTCGAAGACAGTCCGATCATTCTTGGCAGCACCTTCAATGTGGCAAGTGGCCAGACTCTCACCATTGAGGCCGGTGTCGAAGTCCAGTGCCCTCCCGGAGTGAATGCGATCAACTGTGCCGGCCGCATCATCGCGAACGGGAACGAGGCCCAACGCATTCGCTTTGTTCCATCCACACCTAGCGGAACCTGGGGGCGCCTGAACATCACCGGCCCTGAAGAATCCAGTCTGCTCTATTGCGACTTCGAACGTGCCGCTTCCGATGGCATTCTCCGGGTGCGGAATTCCGACCTTCGGCTGGAGTATTCCAGGTTCATCGATGTGGACGAACAAATGGTCGATCTCGTCAACAGCTCGTGCACCATTCGTTATTGTGAGTTCGACAGCATCACGAACGCGGAACTGCTTCACTTTACCACCATGCCTGCGGATGGGCATGCGCTTATTGCTT
>JASFWU010000014.1:0-16698 GCA_050049035.1 Akkermansiaceae bacterium
GGAGACCTTCGGAGTCAGGGCCCTTGGTCATTGGTTGGAAACCCGATTTGAGGTTTCCTCCGTATTTTTGGATCACCCCACCGGATTGTAAAAAAGCACTTTATTTAAGAACTCTTAATTGATTGGCAATCTTCAGTGAAGAGCGTGGATCCCTTAAGCTGGGTAAAAAAGCGCTTGGAGCCTCCAAGGAGCACCGAACTTCAAAAAAGGACTTGCCGCCAGTTGAGGTGCCTCCTAATCTTTCGCGAGCGAAGCGGGTATAGCTTAATGGTAAAGCTCCAGCCTTCCAAGCTGATTATGAGGGTTCGATTCCCTCTACCCGCTCCACTTTTTCCAGTTTCCACTTGGCAACTGCCCAAAAAACCCCATAAGATTCGAATCAAGATGAAAAACACCCTTAAATTCGCACTCACGGCACTGCTTCTGGCAGCTGCTCCAGTCGCTTCTGCCAGCAATGCAGATTGCGTGAAGATCGGCCAAGCTGTGAAAGCTTCGGTGGTTGCTGACTCAGGCAAGGTTCTGGAAATCGTCTCAGTGAACGTGGCTGCCAACCCGTCTTGCGCCTGTGAGATCGTGAAAGCTGCCATCGTCGGTTCGGACGCGGGAAAGACCACAGTGGCCAAGATCGTTGAGACTGCGATTCTCGAGGCTCCTTCGGAAATGCGTATCATTGCAAAGTGCGCGATCGCCACTGCCCCGGATGCCATCGCAAATATCCAAAGTGTTGTTGAGAAATACGATGCTGCTGGTGGTGAAGGTTATTCCGACAAGGGTGGGCTTGATGACAGCAAAAAGGCTGTGATCCCCGTGCCAGATCCTGTTGGTCCCAACCCGCTTGATTATCCTTTCCAGTCTCTCGATGATCCGATCGTCAAGGATGTGGGCTGGGTCCCCGAGTTTTTTGGTCAGGTCCCCGAGGAAACGCCTCAAGGCACTCCGGACGGGTCATACGACGACAGCTACTACATGTTCATGTCGTCGGCTGATTAACTTTTGGCCTTCTGTTGAAACAAGGCTTCATCGCTAAATTTGAACGCAAATTCCATGAATAAAAACACAATTGCAATTTCCCTCCTGACCGCTCTTTCAGCGGGCAGCTTGGGAGCGCAGTCTCTTTACGACCTCGCGCCGGACGACTCGACGACCGAATCCCTTCCCTTGGCCTTCACGGCTGGGTTCAATCTGGGTTACGACAATAACCCAACACCGCTGTTCGGTGGGGATGAGTCCTTTTACGGTCAAGCTTATGTGGGAGCAACCTTCCTCCACAACAGCCCGCAGACCACTTTCAACTTCGGAGCGCAGATCGGGGTGATTCACTACTTCGACAACCTCGATGTTCCAGGTCGGAACGTCGATGATACCACGTTTACCATCAGCCTTTACGCAAACTGGACCCGCCGGGTGAGTGAGCGTCTCCGCTTCGTGAGCCGCAACAATCTTGCTTACGAGCTCGAGCCGGATTTCTCGACTGGCTTCCAGGCCCAGCGTCAGGTTGGAAACTACTTCCGTTACTCGACCGACAACGCCGTTGGTTATCGTTGGTCCGAGCGTCTTGCGACCTACACTGGTGTTCGTTTCAACGGAATCTCCTTCGATGACTTCCCCGCAGGTGACCGTTCGCTTGTGACTATCTACAATGACTTCCGTTATCAGGTGAGCGAAAGAACCGTCGCAACCCTGACATACCGCTATCAGGATGTCGATGGTGAGGGATCTGTTCCCGATGCCACCAACCACTTCATCTTGGTTGGTCTTGAGCATCGTTTCAGTCCGAGGTCTACCGCCGTTGTTCGTGCTGGTGCCCAGATCCGCGAAGTTGACTTCGGAACCGACGGAAACTCTCCTTACCTCGAGGCCACCCTTCGGACTCAGGTCAACGAGCGCTTCTCGCTCCGGACCTATGCCCGCTACGGTGTTGAGGACTGGCAGCGTGTTCTCCAGCTTCCCTTCCCCGGACCGACCGTTCTTTACAGCAACACTGACACCTTGCGTCTTGGTGTGACCGGTAACTATGCGTTGTCCCGCGCTATCAACCTGACCGGTGGGGTTAACCTTGCCTTCCTTGACTTCAATGATCCTCAGGTACCTGCTCCGGTTGGCTTAAACAGCGTCAGCGAGGAGCTTGTTAACGTCTTCGTCGGATTCGATTATGCAGTGGACGACAGTCTCTCGGTGAACTTCCGCTACAACTTCGAGGACCTTTCTTCGGACGCCGTTGGCCGGAACTATGATCGTAACCGGATCAGCATTGGCGCAAGCAAGACCTTCTAGTGCTTTTCTAGATATTTTTTGAACAAGCTGGCCTTCGCAGTGTCTTTCATTGCGAAGGCCAACTTTTGCCGACAGACCTCTCTTAAATCACAGTCCACAACTCAATAAAGCCGCCATGCAAAACAAGTCCCAACTAAGCACAGAGTCGGTTGACTACTGGCAGGTGATCAAAAATCGCTACGGAGTGATCCTGCTCACCTTCCTTTTGGTTTTTATGACCGCCGCTGTCATCACTTCGGTGATGCCGGAAAGGTATCAAAGCACATCCGTGGTCCAGGTTCATCCATCGGTCATTGCCATCAACCCGATTGGTAACGGGAATGGAAGTAATCCAGGAACGTTGGTGACCCGCAACTACATGGAAAACGAGTTTGAAACAATCATTGCCCCGGAAACCCTCAGGATGGCTGCGAAGAGGATCGACCTCGAAGCACGGTGGTCGATGGATATGGATGAGGTTGTTGACAGTCTTAAATCAATCATTAGTGCTTCCCCCCGCCGGGGAACTGATTTCATCGAGATCTCAGTTCGTCATGCCAAACCGGTTGATGCAAAGGAGATCTCGGACGCAGTCTCCAAGGCCTACATCCAACGTCGCCGTGATGCTGAGATTGATCGGGCGGAGCGCGCTCTCAAGGCATTGGATGATGAGCTGATCTCCCAGAGTGACCTCGTTCAAGACAACCGAAAAGAGCTTACGGTTCTGATCCAGCAGTATGGGATTCCTTACTTCGAGGATGGTCACTCCAATCCCCTGGGGATGACAGAACAAGAAATGCTTCGCAGTGCCCGTCAGCGTCTCGATGACTTCGAGATCCAAGGTGATCAGATTGAAATCCAAATCAAAAAGCTGATGGAGCTCTCCAGTGATGATTTGGTCAGTTATGCCGCGGGCCTCGATCTGCCGGAAAACCAAGTCACCTACTACTACACCCAATATCGTGAGGCCAAGCAGCAGGTTCTCTCACTGAATGCCCAAGGGTTGGGGCGCAAGCATCCTGACGTCCTCGCAATGGAAAAGCGGGCGGAAAGTCTGATGAAGGACGCTCACAAGGAGGTGGTGGCTCTCAAGGCGAACCTGCAAACCAAGTTGGAATTGACCGACCGTCAGGTCGACCGGATGCGGATGATGGTGAAGGATAAAACGGGTGAAACCATCGATCTCTCGCTTCGCCAAAGCCAATACAACCAGGCCAAGGAGGATTACGAGCAGTCCCGGGCCATGCTCCGGGAAATGAAGATCAAGCAGCAGGAAGCCCGTGTTTTGCTGAAGATGCCGCGAGACCCAATTACGCTCCATGAGAAGCCCAAGACCGCAAAATCGCCGGTGTTCCCCAACTTCACTTTGAACCTTCTCCTGGGTGCCGGAGTCGGATTGGTTTTTGGGATTGGAATCGCCTTCCTGTTGGAACACCTCGATACCTCGGTGAAGAGCCTTGAGGATGTCGAGCGCTACCTGCAGGTGCCCGTTCTTGCGGTGATTCCCAAGGACGTTGGAGTGCTCCACAAGCAGAGTGGCATCAGCCCGGATGCCGAGGCTTACCGGATCCTGCGGACCAACATTGAGTTCAATCGGAAGAATCCCGATGACAACTCCATCACCGTGGTGTCCGGCGGTGCAGGTGAGGGTAAATCGACCACCTTGGTGAACCTTGCCTATGTGTGTGCCCAGGGCGGATATACCACTCTGATGATTGACGCCGACCTTCGTCGCCCGCGTCTCCATACCTTCTTTGATATCAATAACTCGGTGGGCTTGACGAATTACCTGACCACTGACCTGGCCCTCGAGGATGTCATTCTCCAGACCCCGGTCGATAATCTCTACTTCCTTCCCTCGGGTATCCTCCCGGCCGATGCCGCCGGAATTCTCAACTCCCGCCGGATGTCAGAGCTCCTTCAGGATGTGAAGCAGCGCTTCGATCTTGTGCTGGTCGATTCACCTCCAATTCTCGGTGTGAGTGACGCTGCTGTTCTCGCAAGTGAGGTCGATCTGACCATGGTGGTTGTGCAGCACCGCAAGCTTCCCCGCAACATGCTGATGAGGGTGAAACAGGCGGTGGAAAATGTCGGAGGTCAGGTGATCGGCGTGGTGCTGAACAACGTCGATGTCCGCAGCGACAGCCAGTATCAGTATTACACCAGCTACTACACCTATTATGCGCCAACCGCTCTCGATGAGGCCGAACAGCTTGCCGAGAGCCTTGAAAGCTCGACTTCTGCTCCTGCAAGAGTCAGTGAGCCGAAGGAAGTGGCCCCGTCCAAAGGTGACGATCTCTACTAGGAATTTAACCCCCAAAGGAAAACAACGCTTCGCGTAACTACCATCAGACTATGAAAAAACTACTTATGTTCATCGCCGCAATCTGTGGATTAATTGTTCCATTGAACGGTCAGGTGATTAGCTCAGGCAAGACCCTCCAAATTTCGATCACTGGAGTTCCAGTTTCTGAAAAGGGCAGACTCGATAATACCTATTCGGTCTCTTCCACCGGTCATATTGAGATGTGGATTATCGGAAAAGTGAAGGCCTCCGGACTCACCAAGTCGCAGTTGGCTTCAAGCATTGCGGCCAAATACAAAGCGGCTGAAATCTACACCAACCCGGTCTTCCAGGTCTTCAGTCAGGAGGATGTCGAAACCAACAGAAACAAATTCGTGACTGTTGGTGGCCAGGTCAAGGGATCAGGACAGAAGCCATGGACCAAAGGGATGACCCTTTATGCGGCAATCCAGGCTGCAGGTGGTGAAACTCCATACGGAGCCATGAATCGGGTGAAGCTCTATCGACGTGGCAAGGTCTACCAATACGACATGAAACAAAGCCGGAGTAAGGCTATTGGGGTCCTCCCCCACGATATCATTGAGGTCCCCGAGCAGAATGTTTGGGGTAAGTAAGGTTCTTTGAACAAAGATCTGCGGGCTTTCCGATGGGAAAGCCCGCTTTTTTTGTGTCAGGTTGCATCAGGGCTCGGAAAAGGTATTTTGTCCGGGTGTTCCCAGCTCGTTTGTGGCCCCTGGTCTTCGTCATGGTCGGATTTTTACCGGCCGACGAGCCTCCCTTGGATCTTCTTTCGGATGACCTTTTTGACGTCCGGGAAGCCGCTCAAATGGTGGTGACGCGTTGGGCCGCTGAAAATCCGGTCGAGGCTCGCAAAGTCCTGGTGAAAAAGTATGTCCGAAGCCGCGATCCCGAATTCCGCCGTCGGCTGCTTCCTGCTCTGGAGCATGCATACTTTCAGCAAAAAGGATACGTCGGGATCCAAATGATGTCCGGACGCTTTGACCGGATGGGGCGGCTTCTTCCCCCGGAAAAGCAGGAAAAGGGGGTTGTGGTCACCAAAGTGATGCCAGGAACGCCGGCCGAGGCAAGTGGTCTTCAAGCCGGGGATCTTTTGCTGAAGATCAACGGGGAAGAGTTTGAAGGGGAAGATTTGGTGCAGGTGGTCGCCGACAAAATCCAGGAGAACCCGCCTGCGACCCCTGTGGTTCTGACGATTAAAAGGGGGAATGACATCAAGGAGCCCACCTTGAAGCTCGGTATTTTGCCCCTTCCCAGCGAGCGAGCCAGAATGCAGCTCGCCGCCGAAGGGCCTGGAGGGGGAATTGTTTCCACACAAGTTCGGGAACAGTTGGCAGCCTTCCGGCAGTGGATATTGTCGGAAATCAAAAAGGATCAAGAAAATCCCGGGGTTGATCGCCGCTTGTAAGTTGACCCACTATGGCGGATAGTTCCGCCCCCGAAGGGATTTGAACCGCCCCGAACCCACCCGATTTTGAAAATGAAGAGTCTCAAACGTTTTTTGGCGCCAGTAGTTTCACTCTGGCTCCTTCCCAGTTGTTCCGGTTTTGCCGCTGATTTTAACTCGGTGGCCCGGGAAATGTCCTACATTCTGCAGAACGGCCATTATGCCCGCCTCCCGCTCGATGACGATCTGAGTCAGCGGATCTTTGATGATTTCATCGCCGATCTCGACCCCTCAAAACTGTATTTCGAGCAGTCTGACATCGACGAATTCAGCAAGGATTACCGCGATCAGTTCGACGATCTCCTCATGAACAAGGAGTCGATCGAAGCAGCAACCAAAATTTACAAGCGTTACCAGAAACGGGTTGGTGAGCGCGCCGCCACCGTTCAAGATCTCCTCGAGAAGCATCAGTTCAAGTTTATCGGAAACGAATTCATCGAACAGGACCGGGAAGAGGCCTCCTGGCCCAAGGATGCAGCGGAAGCAAAAAACCTCTGGCGTCTTCAACTCAAGGAAGCACTTCTTGCCGAAACCCTTCGAAGAGATGGAATCGCCAAAAGAGCCAAAGAGCAGGGCAAAGAAAACCCCCTTAAAAACCAGCCTTCCGCCAAGGAGAAAATCTCCCAACGTTACGAGCGTTTCTTCAAAACCATCGAGGGAGCCGACGAAGAGGATATTGCCAACTATTTCCTGAGCGCCGTGGCGCGGGCCCACGATCCCCATTCCGAGTATTTCAGTGCGCGCGAACTTCAGCAATTCCAGGTCAACATTCAAAACCGTCTCGTGGGAATTGGAGCATTGCTTCGCGCCGAGGATGATGGTGCCACCAAGATCGAGGGAATCGTCAATAACGGACCAGCCGATCGCCAGGGAGAGCTCCAACTCAAGGACCGGGTGGTCGGGGTCGATTCAAAGAACGACGGAAACTGGGTCGACATCATGTTCATGCCTCTCGACAAAGTGGTGGAAATGATTCGCGGTGAGGAAGGGGTGGAGGTTGCCCTGAAGGTTGAGCCGGCCGGTGCCCCCGCGGGAGAAACCCGGATCATCGTGATCAAGCGGGAGGAGGTGACGATGAAGGATGAGCTGACGACAGCCGAAATCATCGATTACCAGGGTGAGGAAGAAAAAATGAAGATTGGGGTGGTGAAAATGCCTTCATTCTACTTTGACCCGCAGGACCGCGATGTGCGTGTTTCCAAAGATCTGGAGATCTTGATCGACCGCCTGAAAGAAGAGGAGATTGATGGCCTCGCGATTGACCTTCGCGGTAACGGTGGTGGGTCACTCGAAGAGGTTCGCCGAATCACCGGATTTTTCGTCGGAGCCGGACCAGTGGTGCAAATCAAACGCACCAATGGCAAGATCGAGGCTCTGAAGTCACCTTTCCGCCGCCCTCTCTATGACGGTCCGATTGTCGTGCTCACCGATAAAGGGAGTGCTTCTGCAAGCGAGATTCTTGCCGGTGCACTACAGGATTACAACCGGGCGGTGGTCGTCGGAGAGTCTTCGACCTATGGAAAAGGGACGGTCCAGCAGCCTCTCGAAATTGGACGTTTCATGCCACCGCTTTCTGATAGCGACCGGGCCGGAGCAGTCAAATTGACCATCCAGAAGTTTTACCGGGTGGCCGGTAGCTCGACCCAGAAAAAGGGAGTTGTTCCTGACATCATCCTCCCCTCGGCGCGTGATGCTCTTGAGGTGGGTGAGCAATATGCCGATCATGCCTTGGCTTACGATAAGATCCGGCGGGCCGGCGATTTTGAACCCTACAAGCGGGAGAATCTTTTCCTCGCCATGTTGAAGGAAAAGAGCGAGGCACGGGTCAAGAAAAGCCAGGATTTCGACTACGTGGTTGAGGACACCAAGCGCCTCGAGGAGCGGATGAAGAAAAACCAGGTTTCGCTGAACATGGAGACCCGCAAGAAGGAGATCGCGGAGGCCGATGGCCGTCGCAAGGCCCGAAATGCCGAACGCCTCAAGCGTTTCACCGTCATGGAGAAGGAAGACAAGACTACCTTCAAGATGTATCGTTTGACGCTCGATGATGTTGACCTCGACAAGCTCCCTGAAGTGGATCTTGAAGGTGACGCCGAGCGTCACATGAGACAGGCGAAGGATGCGGTTGCAGATCTGGACGATACACCCAAATGGCCAAGCGGCATCGATGCCACCAAGCGGGAGGGTTTGTCAGTGCTCCGTGATCTGGTCAAGGCGGTCAGGTCCAACAAACTTGCCGGTGTTCTCAAGCGGGACGAATAAAATCAGCCGATGAGCGACATCGCAGGAAATCTTGCGATCATCCGAAAGCGCGTCGAGGAGGCAGCATCACGGACGGGTCGCGAGGTTGACCTTTTGGTGGTGTCCAAAACCTGGCCGGCTGAGATTGTCAGGGGAGCGGTGGACGCAGGACAGATCAAGTTCGGGGAGAACCGTCTTCAGGAAGGCGAGGAGAAGATTCCCGTGCTGCCTGACTCATTGGAATGGCACTTCATTGGAGGACTTCAGAGTAACAAGGTGAGGCGGGTGCTTTCGCTCTTCCCGGTCGTGCACAGTCTTTCTTCGATGAAGTTGGTTCGATTCGCCAACAGAATCGCCGGCGAGCTTGAGCTCATTCCCAAAGTCTTCCTGGAGGTCAATATCGGTAACGAGGAAAGCAAGCACGGGTTCTCACCGGATGGTTTGCGCGAAAGTCTCGAGGAAATCCTCTCCTCCGGTCATTTGGATCTGCAAGGATTGATGTGTATTCCCCCAAGGGTCGGGAGTCCGGAGGAGGCCCGCCCGTGGTTTGCCAAGGTGCGTGAATTGCAGGATGAGCTTGAAAGTCGGGCCGGGAGAATGTTTCCCGGATTGAGTATGGGGATGAGCGGCGATTTTGAGGTGGCGATTGAAGAAGGTTCGACGATTGTTCGTGTGGGCTCGGCAATTTTCGGCCCTCGATTGAATTCGCCTACGAAACAATGAAACTGGAAAATCTTGCCGTCATGGGAGATGAGGTCGCTTTGGCCTGGTCTGATGGCGGGGAAAGCTATCTGAAGTTCGAATTTCTTCGAAAAGCCTGTCCCTGTGCGGCATGCCAGGGAGAGCCGGATGTGACCGGACACGTCATTGTGCCGAAGGTGGTTTACTCGCCCAAAAGTTTTAACCTGATCCGTCATCAGGTGGTTGGTGGTTATGCCATTCAGTTTTTCTGGGGTGATGGTCACAGCACCGGAATATACTCCTTTGATTACCTGCGTCGCCTCGGAGACCAGGCAGCGGTCTAAACCGTCAGGGAGAATCGGCTTCGATTTCACGGAGTCGAAGAAATGCCTTTTGACTTCGGAGCGTTCGGTAAGTGAGTGACCAACCGCTCGCAGTGATTCTTGAGGCTTCGGTCCATTGCCCTTCTTCTTCCAGCGCGGCTGATCGTTCGATCGAGTAGGTTTTTCCCGGTTCAACCATCCAGGTGAAGCCGACATCCTGGTGGTTGAACTCAGTTTCCAGCAAGGTCATCGGCTCCGGACCCAAAATCGCAATTCCATCGAGATCGAACCCCGCCGATCCAAAAGTCGGGTAGGGGTCGTAAATGGGATTTCCAAGTGAGTCCAAATCTGTTCCATCACCGACAACATCGACGAGCCGGACGAAGCGAATGGCGTTCCGATCCACAAGTGGATCAACGGGAAGGTCTGAGAAGTCAAATCCAGTGCCAAAAGTCGCTCGATACTTTCCAGCGAGTCCGTTGAGGTTGGTCGGTTCGACAACCCCAAAACTCCCCACCGGCGAGCTCGTCCGGCTGATCGAGGGAAAGCGTAGCCAGTTCTTACCATCAGACGATACCTCGACATGCGCGAGCTCGAGAAAGCGACCACTGAAGCTGTTTTCGAAGATTGCGAGGTCAGGGCCGGGGCTGTTGATGAGGGGAATCGCCCACGAGAAGGTGATGCTTCCGCCGCGTCCGAGGCAGACAATGTCAAACGGGTCTCCAGTGGCTGGTCCGAGCGCGTTTTCAGGAGCCTGCCAGTTTTCATCAACATCCTCACCAGGTTGGTAAAGGTGGACTGTCTCCGCCCAACTACGAATGCGTGGATTATCGAGAGAAATGGCAAGGCTTCCCGGTTGACCAGCGGCGGGATCGAAATCGCCGGCCCGGGCGAGCAAGCACAGTGAGAAGCAGATCAGAGTTTTCATGAGAGTTAAAAAGTGCTGCGAATTCCGATGGTGATGCCGCGTCCATTGCCGGGATACCACTGGCCTAGAAACTTCAGGGTGGCCCACCGTTCGTCAAAGAGGTTGTCGATGCGCCCGTAAACTTCGAGGGATTCACTGAAGGCAAATCGTCCCTCGAAATTTACCAAACTGCGGCCAGGGAGTCGGGCTGCGGTGTTGGAAAAGTCACCGCCCTCGAACGAGCTACTGAGCCATTCCCATTCAAGGCCGAGCTCGATGAGTTTGTGGGGTTGCCAGATGACACCGGCACTCAGTTGGTGGGCTGGCACAAGTGGAATGGCCCGACTGGAAAATCGGCCGCTGGTAAACCGGGCATCAACCCATTGATAGTTCAACAGGGCTTGCCATGATTGGACCCGATAGGTCAGTCGTGATTCGATACCGAGACGGCGGCTGTCGGCAAAGTTCGTGTTCAGGTTCTCGTTGAAGTCGAAGAGGATCTCACCATCGAGCCACTGTGCAAAAACTGTTAGGCTGGCGGACAATCGGTCGTCCTCAAAGCGACCACCGAATTCGATTCCATGACCGGTCTCTGGTTGGAGGTTTGTATTGATCGGGGTGGCGAGAATGAAACCCTGGTAACCTGCGATTTCATCGAGGACGGGAAAGCGAAACACCTGGTCGTAGCGAGCCCAAAAGCGCGTGTGTCTGGAAGGCTGGTATTCCAGTGACAGCTCGGCTCCCCAGGCGGAGTCTTTGGTATCTCCGCTGAAGCTTAGAAGGGGATTGTTGGCGGCATCGGAATCGAGCACGGAGGCCTCGAGCTTGTAGGTGTCCCAGGAGACTCCTCCGGACAGCGTCCAGCCTTTCTGAAAACGATAGTCTGCGCGGGTGAACAATCCGATGGCCCGCCGATCCAAATCAGCGGTGGCGAAACGATCCCGGCGAGCTTGATCGCGAAATCGTTCGAGAAAAAGAGTGTCGTAGGTTCCTCGAATTCCCCAGCTCACGGAATGGCGAGAACAACTCCACTCATGAGAAAGGTCGAAAGCGAAGCGATCGAGGTCGTGGTCGGTGTGACTGCCCGCCCCGAAGTTGAGTTCTCTTTCCCGGCCGCTCCATGATGCATTAAGCTGCCAAAGATGATTGGGCGCAGGTTGAAAGCGAACCTGTTGGGCTAGGCGCAAACTCGTCAGGGAGTTCTGGTATTGGTCACCAATGCCAAACCGCGCGAAGACGGACTGGCGGGGATTGGTGAGGTAGGCGTTGGTGCTGAGTCCACCTGGATTCTCAAGAGTGGTTTCGCTGGCATTGAACGTCGACTGCCACTGCCAACCTCGGTCTTTGGGAGAGGACAAACTTAGCTGAAGAGCGTGAGAATCAATGGCAGAGTTTTGTCGGTAGCCATCACTCTCGAAGGCGTCGAACGAAGTTCCACCGATCCAACCATGCTTGTTTGGAATCAGCCCGTTCAGTCGGACCAGGTTGGCATTCCATGAACCACTCGAGGTTTGGAGAGACCATTCGGGGTTCACTACGTCTCGTCTTGTTTCGAGTGAGATCACTCCTGCAAGAGCTGAAGAGCCATATCGCACCGTCCGTGAGCCGCGCTGAAGCTCGATTCGCTCCAAGCCGGCGAGAGGAAACTCAAACCAGACCGGACCCGCAAGGTCCGGCCGGGTCATCGGGAGGCCATCGACCAGGATGAGGACACGAGTTGAGGCGCCTTCGCCGAATCCCCTGAGTTGAGGAGAACCTGTGCCGGCGCTACCGAAGAAGCTCGTGAAATTCACGCCGGCTTGCTGGCGAAGAAGATCGGCGACCGATGGTATGGCTGAAGTACGAAGAACATCCGACGGAAGAGTGAGCACCTCATTACCGCCCGGTCGGGTGAGGCGGAAGGCTTCATCTGAGCGCCCAACGACTTGCACTTCGGGAAGGGAATTCCGAAGAGCACCTTGTCCGCAAAGCGTTCCGATTTCCAGAAACGCGATCAGATAGAGTAAGCCTCGCATCGATGCTTACCTTCGTCTTCTTCGTGAGGCAGAAAGGGCAAGACCCAGCGAAGCCAGAAAAACAGGAGAGGGCTCCGGGATGGGATTCACCGAGGGCTCAACCGTTCCACCCGGTGCGTAGACGAGGGCTCCGTTGGAACCCGGCTCAATGAGACGGTAGTTTACCGAGAGGCCGGATCCAAATGTCCAGTTGGTCTCGGATACGGGAACCGGGGCGGGAATGCCCAGTCCGGCGGCTCCTGCTTGTCCTCCCGCGACCCATTGTCCAAAGGTCGATCCGCCTGGTGAGAAGTCATTGGACTCCGTAATCCCATTGAAGGTGAGTGAGGAGAAAAACTCGTTGGGTTGGGCGGGGGATCCGAAGTTGTTAATCACGAAGGTGATCTCGGGATCTTCCGCATCGATGAGGTTCAAGAGGAAGGTTCCTCCGGCCGGAAGATCAGCAGCCGCATCGTAGCTGATGGCGTATTGTCGAACGCCCACATTGGGAGACTCCACAGTAAAGTAACTGACATCGGGTCCACTGCCGATGTTGATGATGGCCGCGTCGAGGCTTCCGGACACGAGCATGCAGAGTGCGCCGGTCAGGCCGGCGCCATGTTTCAATTTCATTTTGGTTTCGCTGGTTTTGTTTTTCTCACACCGAGCGAGAACCAAGGGCCCGAGGGCCGCTACGATTCCCGTAAGCCCTCAACTCGCGAAAGGCCGCACGCCTCTCCGGCCTCGGCAGCCGGAGAACGAAAACCAAGCGAGAGAGGGAAGTATTCGGACTTCTGGTTGTTCGCCTCCCTTTTCCCCTTCACCCCGGTGTGACCCGGAATTGGTTGATTGAAAAGATTGTCACCAGTTACCGCAGCGCGCCTGTCCCGGATTTTCACCGGAGTTCCATGCACCTCCTGCCTTGATTTCGGCGGGACGCTAAAGCAGCGGTTAGAAAATGACCAGCGGTTTGCTGCAAAAGTAACGAGCTGAAGCCCGGGGGGTCTTAAAGATAAGCGAATTTAATGAAATGTCGAAAAGTGTTGGAAAAGATGATTTGAAGAGATCGCCGTGTGGGCCAAGTTTCCGCCGATCTATCACCAACCAATGATTAGTAAAACGAAGCACAACAACGGCGCATTCCGCGGGGCCTCCCGGGATCGATCTCTCTTCTCTCTCAGTATCCTCGCCCTACTTGGGAGCCAATTCGCTGCCGCGACTCCGGATAAAAGTCCGGGTGGTTCGATCGAAAAGTGCCCCGTCATGAATCCCGCCGGAGCGATTCCGACGAAGGCACAGAATGGCGCTGGATATGATGTTCAGGACTGGTGGCCCAACCAGCTCAACCTCGACATCCTTCATCAAAACTCGATGAAGGGAAATCCGCTCGATCCTGATTTCGATTATGCCAGGGAGTTTGCCAAGCTCGACATGAAGGCTCTCAAGAAAGACCTCACCGAGCTTATGACCGATTCCCAGGATTGGTGGCCGGCTGATTACGGTCACTACGGTCCGCTGTTTATTCGTCTGGCCTGGCACAGCGCGGGAACTTACCGGACTTACGATGGACGCGGCGGTGCTCGCGACGGCGCCCAACGATTTGCCCCTCTCAACAGCTGGCCGGACAACGCCAACCTCGACAAGGCCCGCCGACTTCTCTGGCCTATCAAGCAGAAGTATGGCCAGAAAATCTCCTGGGCTGATCTCATGATCCTGAGCGGGAATGTGGCTTTGGAATCGATGGGCTTTAAAACCTTTGGCTTTGGCGGAGGTCGCGCTGACGTCTGGGAAACCCAAAAGGACATCTACTGGGGGCCCGAGACCAAGTGGTTGGGCAAGAAGCGCTACAACGACAAGGGTGAAATGGACAACCCGCTTGCGGCAGTCGAGATGGGCTTGATTTACGTCAACCCTCAGGGACCCGACGGTAACTGCGATCCGCTCGCGTCCGCCAAGCAAATCCGCCTCACCTTTGGTCGCATGGCCATGAACGACGAAGAAACCGTGGCCCTGATTGCCGGTGGTCACACCTTCGGGAAAGCCCACGGAGCGGCAAGCCCGGCCAAGTTTGTCGGACCCGAGCCCGAAGGTGAGAAGCTCGAAGCCCAGGGCTTCGGATGGATCAACTCGAAGGGCAAGGGCAACGGTGCTGACACCATCACCAGTGGACTTGAGGGAGCCTGGACGAGCACTCCGGCCCGTTGGTCACACAGCTACTTCGCCAACATGTTTGCCTACGAGTGGGAACTCACCACCAGCCCTGCCGGGGCCAAGCAGTGGATCCCCAAAGGCGGTGCCGCTGCCGGGACCATTCCGGATGCCCACGATCCGAAGAAGCGTCACACGCCCATCATGTTTACTTCCGATTTGGCCCTGAAGCTCGATCCGATCTACGGACCAATCTCCAAGCGCTTCCTTGAGAATCCAGATCAGTTCGCCGCTGCCTTCGCACGGGCCTGGTACAAGCTGACCCACCGTGACATGGGAACGCGGGCTGCTCTTTTGGGTGACGACATCCCGGAAGCCCAGATCTGGCAGGATCCCATTCCCGAGGTCGATCACAAGCTGATCGATGCCGCTGCCATCAAGACTCTCAAGTCCAAGCTCCTTGCTTCCGGTCTCACTCCGTCCCAGCTCGTGTCCACCGCATGGGCTTCGGCTTCGACTTACCGCAGCAGTGATCGTCGCGGTGGTGCCAACGGAGCACGCATTCGTCTTGCTCCCCAGAAGGACTGGGCGGTGAACAATCCTGACGAGCTGGCCAAGGTCCTTCCCATTCTGGAAAAGGTTCAAAAGGAGTTCAACGCGTCCGCCAAGGGAGGGATGAAGGTTTCCATCGCTGACCTCATTGTTCTCGGTGGTGCCGCCGGTATCGAAGCCGCAGCCGAGAAAGCAGGTCATTCGGTGGAGGTGCCATTCACTCCGGGACGCACCGACGCCACCCAGGAGATGACGGATACCAAGTCCTTCGCGCTCCTCGAGCCAACACAGGACGGCTTCCGTAACTACTTCAGCCGCACCATCAAGCGCCCTGCACCGGAAGCTCTCGTGGACCGGGCCCAGCTGCTGGGCCTCACCGCTCCTGAAATGACCGCTCTGGTCGGCGGACTTCGGGTGCTGGAGACAAATGTCGGATTCCCCGGCATGGGTGTTCTCACCAAGAAGCCCGGAGAATTGAACAATCACTTCTTCGTCAACCTGCTCGACATGAACACTGAGTGGAAAGTCTCGCCGATGTGTGATCACTTCTTCGAAGGCAAGGATCGCAAGACCGGAAAGGCCAAGTGGACGGCTTCGGCGGTGGACCTCGTCTTTGGTTCCAACTCGCAGCTTCGTGCCATCTCCGAGGTCTATGCGAGCTCGGACGGCGAGAAGCGCTTCGTGGGGGACTTCGTCAAGGCTTGGAGCAAAGTCATGAAGGCTGATCGTTTCGATCTCTGATTCGACGGCTTCCATCCATCAATTCATCAAAGCCCGGGGACAAGCTCCCCGGGCTTTTTTGTGTCCTCCTTCTGCCTTGTCGCTCCTTCCGGAAAAGGACAGGGTCGATCGCCATGAAACGACTCGCCGTTCCATTCTTGATCCTGAGTGCCCTGATCAGCCCGCTGGCTGGCCAGGGGAATTCGAAGCCCAAGGATGCCAAAGGCATCAAGCTGAACCGCAAGGCGCCTCCCAAGGACCCGGAGTTAGCCCGCTACTACATCAATCGGAAATCCTCACCCCGGGCTGAGAAAGCGGCACCGGTCGAAACGACTCTTCCCCTCCAGCTGAAGAAGGGTGACCGCATTTGTTTCATCGGAAACCTCCTTCTCGATGCCGAACGACGATACGGTCACCTTGAGACCTTGATGCACCAGCTCTACCCGGAGCATGAGCTAAGTTTCCGGAACCTGGCGTGGCCAGCGGACGAAATCGATCTGATGCCTCGACCCGATAACTTCGGGGATCTCGACCAGCATCTGACTTTTTTCAAAGCCGATGTCATCATCGCAGCCTTCGGATACAACGAGTCATTCGCCGGTGAGGACGGCCTGCCTGATTTCGAAAAGCGGCTCGATGCTTTTCTGATGGATTTGAAATCGAAAGCCTACAACGGCAAGTCCGCCCCGAAGGTCGTGCTCCTTTCGCCCACCCGCTGTTTCAACACGCTGGAGGTGAAGGCTGGTGACCTCAACAACCTCCGCATCTCGGCCTACTTCCAGGTGATGAAGAAGGCGGCTGACAAGCACAAGGTGGGCTTTGTCGATCTCTTTGGGCCGGTTGTTCCGATGAGTGAACAAGCTGGAAGCAACCTTGCGAGCGATGGACACCAGAGGACTCTCGCCGGACATGAAAAGCTTGCCGTCAAAGCGGCTGAAACTCTCTCGGGGAGGTCAGTCGAGTACCAGGACGGGAAAGGCTTTTCGATCAACGAAGACCTCCGCCGTCTCGTCGTGGACAAGGCCGAGCAGTTCTTCTACCGCTATCGTCCCCTCAACACCTTTTACTACACCGGGGGACGGAATCGCTCGTATGGCTATCTCGATTTC
>JASFWU010000199.1:0-5509 GCA_050049035.1 Akkermansiaceae bacterium
ACTGTCTACAAGGATCGGAAATGGGGTGAAGCTCCCGCGTATCTGGATCCCGAAAAAATTCCCGCCATCCTGGTGATTCACCCGGCCGGGATTACCCCCGAGGCCGAGTTTGCACTAGACCAGTACATTCTCCGCGGAGGCACCGTGATTGCCTGCGTGGATCCCATGTCCATCGCCGCCCAGCAATCCCAGCAGAGGCCCCAATTCCCCGGAATGCCACCCCAGGGAGGAACCCCGCCGACGTCCAGTCTTCCCAAGCTCTTCGAGAAGCACAACGTCGCTTTCAACGGCTCCCAGGTCATCATTGATCGTTCTTACGGAGTGGGACAAAATCCAGGTGTCATGCTTTTGACCAAGGAGGCCATGACGGTGAAGGACGACATCTCCCTGAAGCCCATTCAAAACCTTGCTTTCCTGCTTGGAGGCGGTTTCACCGGGAAAGATGGCAAGACCATGGGCCCCGGGCTGGAGGTGACCAAGCTGGTGGAATCGTCCTATAAATATACCTATGTCGATAGTGCCGCAATCATGAGCCCGCAGGGTACTTCCCAACTCCGCTTTGCCCTCGGAAGCCGACGCGAAAGCGATCAAAAGCAGGCCTACATAGCCCGGCTCAGCGGGAACTTCGAAACGGCTTTCCCGGAAGGCGACCCAAGCGCCGTCACCGTCGAGGAGGACGATGAGAAAGCTGATGGGGAGGAGAACGACGAGAAGGAAAAACCGGAGGTTGAGAAAGTGGAAGCACTCGCAAAGGGCACTTCAAGAGGAAACCTCTATCTCATCTCCGACTCTGATTTCCTTTATGACGGAATGGCTTATCAGTTTCAACGGATCGGCAACAGCGGCTTCATGCAAAAGGTCAGTGGAAACGGTCCCTTCGTCATGAACCTTCTCGATCAGGCCGTGGGTTCCAAGCATCTCATCGGAGCCCGGGCCCGGACGCCAGTCTACCGCCAGTTCACAGTCCTCAAGGATATGGAAGCCGAACTCGAACAGGCGTCCGGAGAGAAGATCAAGGAATTCGAAAAACAGGCCCAGGAGGCTGCGGACGAAATGCAGAAGATTCAATCTCAAGTGACCCGCGAAAATGCCGCCCAGTTGAGCGAACAATATCGTGACGAGATTGAGAAGTTTCAGCGGGTCGAGGTTGCCGCCAAAAAGGCCATACGCGACGAGAAAAAGTCCTATCAAGCTGACATTGACCTGCTCAAGGCGGAGATCTTCCTACGCAACATTCTCTATGTGCCCATTGGCGTGATTCTCATCGGCCTGACGGTTTTCCTGATTCGCAAACAGCAAACCAACGCCCGCTAACCCGTTTCTTTGAATTCAACCGACCCAATATCATCATGTCACGAATCCACCTCTTGATCCTCTGGATCCTCGCGATCACGGCTGGCGTCATTTACTTCAAAAGCAAGGAGACCGATCAGTCGATTGATGCCAAAACCACTCTTGAAACAGGCTCCGATCTCATTTCCGGCAACCTCGTTGACGAGATCGACGGGTTCAAGGTGACCAACGGCGAGAAGACCGCCACGATCAGCAAAGTCAACGGACAATGGACGGTCTCCGAACTGGGAAACTTCCCCGCCAACATCCGCTCGGTAGCCAATGTCCTTCGGTCGTTGCGCAACGCAAAGATTTCCCAAGGCGTCGTTGCTTCGGAGGAATACTACGATCGTTTCAATCTCGACCCCGGTCACGAAGACAAGGACAAGCACCCTGAGGCCATCACCTTTATTTCCGGAGGGGAAGAGGCCCTGACTCTTTATCTTGGAAAATCCCGCTCTTCCTCCGGCGGCGGAAATCAAACGGCCGGCCGCTTTGTTCGGCTCTCCGATGACGATTCGGGAATCTATGTCGTTTCCGAGTCCTTTGCGGCTGTCACCTTTGATCCTGATTCCTGGATTGAAAAGGTTCTCACTCCCCTCAAGGAGCAGGCCATCGGTGTCGAGGTTTCAGCGCCGAACGATGAATCCTTCAAAGGATGGAAGGCGACACGCAAGACCGTCATGGACGATTTCGTCATTGGCGATCTTGGTGAGAAAGAGGAAACCAAGGCAGCCAGCACCACTCCCCTGAAAAACGCCTTCACCAGTGCGACTTTCACCGAGCTGGTCAGCTCCGAAGATTTTGAGAAACGGGCCGACAAGAAAGGAACTCGTGTGGTGAAAGCCACGGACTCGGCGGGTTCCAACTTTCAGATCACCATCGTCCCGGAAAAGAAGAAAGACCAGGAACCGGAGGCCCAACCCGGTGCCCCCGCCCCACAAAACAATTACCTCGTATCCATCGAACTCCTCAACGGGCCAACCGAACCCAAAGCACTTGGCGAAGATGCCACGGTGCAGGAAAAGGCCATTTACCAGGAACGTCTCGCCAACCTTCAATCCCTTCGGGAAAGCACCAATCGCATGACAGCAGTTTACAAAGGCCGCTACTTCCTCGTGAGCAAGGCCACGGTCGATCCCTTCCTTAAGAATCGCGGTGAGTTGGTGCAGCCCAAGAAGGAAAAGAAACCTCCCGTTTCGGTCACCACCCCGCCGATTCAAATTCCGGGCACCGGAAAACCCAACAACGGGATCCCGCCGTCAATTGCCCGGCCCGATGCCAACGAGCCCAAAAAGCCCAAGATCGAGGCAGTCACTCCGCCGATTCGGGTTCCTCCACTTCCCAACAAGAACGGCGGTGCCAAGCCCGACGAAGCCAACAAACCAGCGGATAAGCCAAAGCCCCCCGAAGATCCGAAACCCGGGGACGAGTAAAAATCGACCGGACTTCGTCCACCGATTCATTAGCGTTTAATGCAATTTGATTGCATTAAACACCTTGACGGGTGTTCACTCCAATGCACCCTTCCCTCATGAAATTGGCGCTGTTTTTCCTCCTGACTGTTGCGGCATCTGCCATCGACGTCGCGTCCTTGCACCCTCTTATTACCGATGCCGTTCGACAGGTGGGCGAAACCCGGGTCAAAGTGGTTGAGATCGTCAAGCCAGGGAACAACATTCATCAGTTCCAACCGAAAGCCGGCGACGTCCGCAAACTGGCCAATGTCAGCCTCATCTTTGCTTCGGGCAAGGACCTCGAACCCTATCTCAAAGGGCTCAAAGACAGTCTGAAAAACGGCCAGCAAATCATTGAGGTCGGTGAAACCATTCCCTCCCAAAAAGTCTCGGCCAAAGACCAGATCTATGCCTGCTGCGCCCATCACAGTGCCGGAGGGGTTGATCCGCATTGGTGGCACAATGTCGAAAACATGGAGCGGGCTCTTCGTGTGATTGAAAAGGCGCTCATCAAGGCTGACCCGGAAGGGGCAGCGGTATACAAGGCGAATTCAAAAAAACACCGCAAGCGACTCGACCAACTCGACCGCTGGGTCAAGGGCCAGGTCGCGTCCATTCCACGAGGCAAGCGCCGCCTTGTCACCGCGCATGCCGCCTTCGGATACTTTTGCAAGGCATACGGTTTCAAAGCCAGCTTCGTCCAGGGCCTGAGCGCGCGTGGCGAGATTTCCGCCAGCCAGCTTGCCGGAACGATCAAGGAGCTGAAAACCGAAGGCATCCCCGTTGTTTTTCCCGAGAAAACAGCCAATCCGAAAGTTCTGCAGCAGATTGCCCGGCAAACCGGCGCCAAACTCGGTGCCCCTCTCATTGCCGATGGATCCACCGGCAACTATCAGGAAATGATTGTCGCGAATGTCCGAAACATCGTGGCAGGGCTCAAGTAGCCCGCTTTTCCAGGCTTTTCCAAGGGCTTCCTTTGCTTTAGTCAAAGGGCTCGATGACCCGTTCTCCTTTCGCTGTCACCATCCTGCCGCTCTTGCCCTTGGCCGCGCTGGCTTGGCCCTTGGCAATGGTGACCAAGGACCCTGAAACGTCGATCGCCCCAACCAATGCGGAACGGGCAGCTCAGGCAGTTCCAACCGAAGCGGCGGACTTGAAGGTCAAATCGGCCCATCCCTTTGACTCAATCTCAGTGACAGTTGAAGGGATTCCAGGCAAGACCTGGACCTTTGAGCCGGACGACGACATTGTCGAAATCCTCATCCCGCAAGGTAACGAGGTGGTGATCGACCTCAAGGCGACCTGGCCTTCCGACACTCCGGAAACCGCTCTTTTGGTCGAGTTGATTCCACTCAGCCGAAAAAGCCAAGCCGTCACCTTGTGGAGCGAAATCGAACTCACCGAAAAGATCATCTTCAACCTCAAGGATCCGTCGTGACTCATCCTCCCCATCAACTTGAGTTGGAGAAAGTGGGTTACCATTACGGCTCCAAGGAAGCACTGCGCGAAATCTCTTTTTCGGTTCATTGTGGTCAGCGACTCGCGCTTCTCGGTCCCAATGGCGCAGGCAAAAGCACTCTGATCCGCCTGCTGGCAGGACTCCTCAAGCCACAGAAAGGCTCGCTGGACTGGTGTGGCCGGCCCATCTCGAAAGCCCGCCGCGAAATCGCCTACCTTCCCCAGGTCGATCAACACCAGCGGCATTTTCCTATCAGAGTCCGCGATGTCATCGCAGTCGGACGGTTTCCCCATCTCGGGCACTTTCGCCGATTCCGCGCGGTGGATGATGCAAAGATCGACGAAGCGATCCGAACCATGAATCTCGAAGACATTGCCAATCGTCAAATCGACGAACTCTCCGGCGGCCAGCAACAACGGACCTTTATCGCCCGGGCACTGGCCCAGGAGGCTCATGTTCTACTCCTCGACGAACCCTTCAACGGACTCGACATCGCGAGCCGCTGTCAACTTTCGGATACGCTCGAAGAGCTTTCCCAGAGCGGGCACCTCGTCATCGCTTCACATCACCAACTGGAAACGGTCGCGGAGATTTTCACCCACGCCCTCGTCCTCGATCAAAAGCAGGTCGCCATTGGTAATGCCGAAACTGTGATGAGCGACACTGTCGTGAAAACCACCCTCCATTCCTGCCACCCCAACGCACATGAGCGAGTTCTTTGAGCTATCTCTGTTTCAACGGGCTTTTGTCGCCACCATGATCATTGGCTTCGTCAATGGCTACACCAGCGCGTTTGTCCTTCTGCACCGCTCCCCTCTCAAACTCACCGCTCTCAGTCACAGCCTCCTTCCCGGTGTTGCGATCGCCGCTTACTTTTTGGGTCTTTCCGTCCTGACCGCCTTTTTTGGGGCTCTCGTGGCGGCCATCACCATCGGGATTCTCACTGTTCTTTTATCGCGTCTGACCAAGATCAGCGACGACACCATCCTGGCAGTGCTTTACACCGGAGCCTTTGCCCTGGGCATCCTCGTCCTGCAAAAGCTGGGCTCCAACCAGGACCTCGAGAACTGGTTGCTTGGAAACATCATCGGGCTCGCCGACCTCGATCTCTGGATGAGCTTTGGTGTGGGCCTCGTCGCAGTCACCCTTCTCTCCCTTTTTCGGCGAGCCATCGTTCTCAACCTCTACGATCCCGAGGTTGCTGCCAGCCTCGGCCTTCCCACCCGGCTTCTGGACTATCTTTCCTTCACCATTCTGATTC